>JAVHOY010000251.1:0-8620 GCA_036170295.1 bacterium | reverse complement strand
ACTCCCCAGCCGATGGATGCGTCTGGGGAGCGTTCGTTGTACTATATGTGCATGACCCGCGTGTATTTATCCGATGCAAAACCCGAAGAACGCTCAGCGCTCCGCTTGCTGCTCCAAGACTTGAAAATGGAAGTAGTTGGCGAAGCAGCCGATTGGTTCACCACGTTAGTTCAAGTGCCGATTAGCCGCATAGATATGTTGTTAGTGGATTGGGATCTACTTCCAAATAATAAACCCAACGCGGCTCTTGATGAACTTCGAAAAGCCTGCCCGGAGGCGCTGGTCGTTATTCTCATTAGCCATTTGGACGCTCGTACACAAGCCGCGCTCTCCGCTGGCGCAGACGCCTTCATCAGTAAAGATGAAATGCCTGAGCGCGTTGCCAAGCGTTTGCGTGACATTGCCATGGGTATTCGCACGACGGCGCCGCTTGGCTGATGATAATCCCAGTTTCTGACGGGATTGAGAGATTGAAACCCGGCGCGCTAACCTGTCCTAAAGCGTCGGCATAAATCTGGACAGATATTTCAAATGATCTTGGAGGATCAAACCATGAACAAAGATGTATTAGCAGGACAATGGAAACAAATTCGCGGAGAGGCAAAAGCGTGGTGGGGCAAACTCACCGACGACGATCTGGATCGCGCCGCCGGCAAGTTCGACGTGCTCACCGGCATACTTCAGGAAAAATACGGCTACACCCGCGAAGTTGCCGCCAAAGAAGTTGACAAGCGCGTGACGGAGTATGAAGCCGCCCTGAAAAAGAAAACCGCTCCCGCCCCCGTTAAATAATCGGAGCGCCAACAATCTCCTTCTCTTCTGAGAAGGGGATTTATCAAAAAAAATCGGAGATAAAAATGAACCTTCTTATATACCTCATCGTTGCAGCAATCATCGGCTGGGTCGCAACCGAACTCATGCATGACCGCTCGAACCTGCTGATCAATATCATCGTGGCTGTCGTCGGCGCTTTTCTAGCTGGTTATTTCCTCAGCCCATTCTTTAAGGTCGGAACGATCAATGACGCAATCACCATCCCCACCATGCTGGTCACACTGCTTGGATCCATCATCCTGCTGGCGATTGTCAATCTCTTCCGAAGAGGACGCAACTAAAATGTCAAACGAAAATAGAGTATCAGAAAGTAGAACGTCGCAAAGCGAACCGGAACGCGAACAGCGTATCTTCACTTTTAAAGCCACGCAATTGGTCTGGCTGTTCTTCGGAATCCTTGAGGCGCTGATCGCGCTTCGCATCGGACTGAAAATAATCGGCGCAAATCCTGAAAGTCCGATCGTTGCCATGATCTACGGCTTTACCTACCTGTTCCTGTTCCCCTTTGAAGGAATGACCGCAACGCCTTCTGCCAACGGCATGGTGTTGGAACTCTCCTCTTTCTTTGCAATGCTGATCTATGCCCTGATCGCGTGGGCTATCGAAAGAATCGTTTGGGTGGTTTTTTACCGCCCGCGCGGTCCAGTCGTTGCCGTTACTGAAACTACGACCAGCGAAAACCATAACACCCGCTAAACCAAAGAGACAAGTATGGACGCCTCCTTCCGCCAAAAAATTTCCGACATGTCGCAACCGAACGGCTTCATAGCCAGTATTCAGATTGTCGGCAAACTCCTAAACTGGATGACTGGTTTCATCCAGTTGACGGAAGAAGAACAACGCGACGCTGGTATCTATATTGGCAAGTAATACTTGGGTCGGCGATTTCGCCCGTGTATTCAATCTTAACAAATATTTAGATAAGGAAAAAAATAATGACTAACGAAAATCAAGAGATTAAATACCGCAACAATAATACTTTAAGCGTTTTAGCCGGTGTGTTGGTCGGCGGATTGGCTGGCGCTGTAACGATGCTGTTGCTTGCGCCGCAATCTGGAGAAAATACCAGAATGCAGATCATGGAAAAAAGCATCGAGCTGCGCGATCAAGCGACGGGCATGGCAGAAGACGCCATGTCGCAAGTGCGTTTGGATAGAAATAAGTTCAGCATCCTTGGACGCCAGAAAGCTAAAGAATTATTGAAGCAAGGTCAGGATTTGGTTGTCGAGCAGTTAGACCATGTTTCCGACGCCGCTAAAGCCGGGAAAAAAGCGATACAGGCTTCCTAGTTTGATAATGGCGCATCATATCAATCTGTAAATGAAAAAAGGAGATCAAAATGAAACTAAAACTTAGCGAACCCAAAGTTGTCACATTTTGGATTGCTGTGGCTCTCGCAGTAGTCGGGATACTGGCTTTCCAGGGAATACTCACCGGACTCGCCGCTTATGCTTTTTGGCTGGTCGTGGCTGGGTTTATTTTATTAGCTCTCGGAAATATGGTGAAAGATTTGTAGTTCTTTCATTGCGAAAAATCAAACCCCAAAAAGGAGAATAATATGGATAAGTTGAAATGGATCTTGCTCGGAATATTTTTAATCATCACCGGTCTGGGTCTTCTTGGCGTAGGTCTTGGCTCAATATTTAATATCATCGCGGGAGTCTGCGCGTTGATTGCGGGCGTTTTGTTCATCATCAACCGCTAACCCCAACACCCTTTTGGAGCGCAGTTTCACATCAATAAACTGCGCTCCTCATGGGACTTTGTCTCTTTCCCGCAGGTTAACCTTAATTGCTTTGCCATTCATCGTTATTATTGCTTTGATTATTTTTTAGATACCCGCCGTAGTTATAAAGTCCGCGCTTTAATTTTATTGAAAACGCTCGGATTGTTGAAGTAAGAGGAGTCAGCATGTTTCCATTACAAACGCTCAGGATCAGCCCTGATAATTTTCCTAAACGCGAAGAACAAAGACAAAAATCAAATCGTGAAAAAGACCCTGATCCTATCCAAAAAACGGATGCGGCAATCAAAGGGGCGATTGATCGCGCCGTATGGAAAGATGATGTTCTAAGAGCGCTGGATTATGAGATCAATATTTATGTAAAAAATGGCGCCGTCTATTTGAACGGTCATATTCAGAACGCAGCCAGCAAGCGTCGAATTGAAAACATTATTCGAGATATTCCCAATATTATGGAGATAAAAAACAATCTTGTTTTAGACGACGCCCTTACCCTTGAGGTCGCTGCATCGTTGGAAGAGATTGAGCGGACTTATGATTGCAAGTTTTTTATCGGCGCATCATATGGAGTGGTCTCGCTAAACGGGGTTGTCAGCGCTGAGAATATAAAATTATTGGCGGAGAAACGCGCAGCCAGCAATCCAAACGTTCGCGGTGTGATCAATAATACGCGCGTTTCAGGGGCTAATCTCGGATTGCATAGCCAACCCTTCTGGCAGCCTACGATAGGAGAATCCATTTATTTTCTTGATGGAATTTCCGGAGTTGTAAAGCAAGTGATCATAAATCCGAATAACCGACGCGTAATCGCAATGACGGTTCAGGGAAAATTTATCGATCAGCGGCAAGACCTCAAATCCTTAAGCGGCGGCAAAGCCCAGATCGCAGAACGAGCGATCATACTGCGCATGAGCGCGGTTCGTTATCTGACCAGAGTCTCAGGATTTCTATATATCAGCAGCTATGAAAAAGATGAGTATATAGATTTCGACCCCAGTTACTTTACCGCGCCAGATAAAAATTGGAAGCCCCCTTATCCTTATTGCGCCGAAGATGTGTTATTTCCCGTTGAATATCAGAATGAAGAAGCGCCCATCGCCGTTACACCTCATCGGCTTCCGACCGTTGCGATCGCGGAGGACGTTTCATTCAGAAAACAATTCGTCGCAAACGATAGTTTTGGCGGATACGATGAAGAATAATTCATCGGCGATGGGCGATACCCATAAGGCTATTGTATTCTCAATAGATGGCGTCGACAGCAATTCTCATTATGAGAACCTTTATTCACTGACGGCGCAGATTTTCGCCGATTTTTCTCTCCAATCTGCGTAATCCGTGAAATCTATGGATTAATAAAAGCTCGCTCACCTGCGGCGCGGCACAGGTGAGCGGAGCGAAGAATCTTTGAGTATATTGCGAAGACCCTCGCCTGCACTGTACGCTGAAAGCGGACAGCGCGGTGCAAGTGTCGCTGTCGCTCACATCGTCCCGATATCCTTCGGGAGGGTGACGTCAAAAAGTTAAAATGCGTAAGGCGAGAAACTCATATTGAGAATCGCTATGGAGTTGATGACTCATGTCTGAAAACAAAAATATAGTTGAAGTACACGGTTGCATCGTATGCGCCAAACTATTTAACATGCTTGTCGTGTATACGCCGGACGACAAACTGGTGGATTGTACCGTGACCAGTTCCGGCGGACGCCGTGTGCCGGATGAACAACATCCGCTGGTTGCTTGCAATACTCATACCGCGACAGAAATTGAGTCCGCTTATAAAAGGTGGCAGTCCAGAAAGATAAATGAGTAAAGTCATATGACTCTTCCTTCGCCATCGCAATTGAATGATTGGACATTTCGAAGGGTCGTGTGGGCGACCCTTGTTCTCGTTTCTGTGATCTTCGGCTTTTGGATTCTCTATCGGTTTTATCAGGTGGCGTTCACATTATTTATCGCCATCGTGATCGGCGCCGTGATCAGACCCGCCGTGGTCTGGCTGCATCAACGCGGACTTCCTAGAGTCGCGGGGATTATTCTCGTCTATCTACTGCTGCTCACTCTGCTGATCGTTTTCCTGTTGTTGTTATTTCCAATGATCTTTGAGCAAGGCGCAACCATTGTCGCCACAATGCCGGGCTACTATCAAGACCTGCGTGTGTGGGTAATTAATTATCCCAACCCACTGATTGCGCGCTTAAGTGCGTTGCTCCCTGTTGCGTTGCCAAGCATGAAGCCAGTGCAACAAACGGGGCTGCAGGTAATGGCTTCAGCCGAACAGGTATTGGGTTACATCGCATCGGCGTTTAATTTTATCTTTACCGCCATCGTGATTATGGTATTGGCTTTTTACTGGACACTCGACGGACCGCGAGCCATTCAGTCCTTGTTGATGTTGGTCCCGCAAAACCAGCGCGAAGGCATCCGCGAAATGATCTCCGCTATGGAAACCAAGATCAGTTTCTTCATAGCCGGACAAGGCGTTTTGTGCCTCATCATCGGCGTTATGTCGTTGATCGCCTATCTGATTATAGGTTTGCCTAATGCGCTGGCGTTGGCGCTCATAGCGGGCGTGTTGGAGGCAGTGCCCATGTTGGGTCCGCTGCTCGGCGCCGTTCCCGCCGCGCTGGTTGCGCTGTCCATGGCGCCTGACAAATTGGTGTGGGTGCTCGTTGCGACAGTTGTTATCCAACAGTTGGAAAACAGCCTGCTGGTTCCGCGCGTGATGAGTAAAGCGGTGGGCGTGAATCCGTTTGTTACGTTGCTGGCGTTCTTTGCATTTAGTTCTTTGTTCGGTATTGCAGGAGCGCTGATGGCAATTCCCATTGCGGCTATTATTCAGCTCTTGCTCAATTATTTTGTCTTTTATCCAACAACGACGGCGCCGGAGTTTTCAACCGGACGCGATTATGCGAGTCGGTTGCGTTATGACGCGCAGGATCTCATTCAGGACTTGCGCAAACAGGCGCGGCTTAAGAAGGGCGGCTCAGACCTAACGATCAAGCAAATTGATCAAGTGATGGACGAGATTGAGACGATAACATCCGATCTTGATTCTCTGCTGGCTGAATCTAGCAGTTCGGATGCGCCATGACAAAGCGCCTGATTATATTTGGCGCGGCAGTGATGAGCGCTTTGCTGGGACTCGCGACAGTGTGGCAGTTCCGCATTGTGGTCGTTTACGTTGTGATCTCGCTGGCGCTTGCGGCGACAGTCCGCCCATTCGTTAAGGATTGGACTGAGCGCGGTCGCGCCGCGCGCCTGATATTGATCCTGCTCTATGTGATCGGCGTGTGCGGCTTCGGTTTTTTAATCTTCCTTGTGGGTAGATTAGCGATTGGCGACGTTCAACAACTAGCCCAAATTTTATCCGTGCAGGCTGCATGGAAATTACCAGCGTGGCTGCAAGGCAGTTTGTTCCAACAGGCGTTGGTTGCATGGTTGCCAATGCCGAGCGATCTGTTGAAAGCATTTACCGGCGATCAGGGGCAACTCGTATTGCCCGTCGTACTCGGCTTTACGCAGAGCGTTGGCGGCGTGATGAGCGATGCGTTTGTCATTCTTTTTCTAAGCGTATATTGGAGCGTGAACCAAATTCATTTTGAGAGACTCTGGCTGTCGCTGTTGCAACCTGAACAGCGGAAAAAAGCGCGCGACATCTGGCGCACGATCGAACCTGACGTTGGCTCTTATATCCGCAGCGAGATCGTCCAAAGTATGTTGGCGGTTTTGCTGTTAGGCATTGGGTATTGGCTGATCGGGTCTCCATACCCAACGCTGCTGGCGCTGATCGGCGCGCTGGCTTGGCTGATCCCTGTGGTGGGCGCGCCGCTTGCGATAATCCCGCCGCTGTTGCTGGGTATGCTGAATGGCGCTCCGCTTAGCTTGTTTATGGTTCTCTATACGCTGATTATTTTAATTGCTCTGCAAATATGGATTGAGCCGCTGCTTTTCAAGCGCAGGTGGGACAATCCTATTTTGACGCTGGTCATCATGCTTGCTATGGCGGATGCTTTTGGGTTGCTGGGTATTCTCATTTCGCCGCCGCTCTCTGCTGTGTTTCAGATCTTGTGGAATATGTTGGCGATCAATCGGTTTGAGTTGGGGGCGGCTTCGCAGATTTCCGATCTCAAAGAACGCTGGACGCGCTTGGAGACTGCAATAAAGGAAATGGATGAACCGCCTCCGCCGTTGGTGGTGAGCGGTATGGAACGGCTTACCGCTCTGCTTGAAAAAGCCGAGCCGATTTTGCAATCCGCTTTGCCGGAAGAACCTACGGATTTATTCCATCCATCAGTAAGCTGATGGACTTCATAATAATGATTCCAAAATAATGGACATAACAGAGCGCACAGAAATTACGAAAAAAACAAAAACTCTGTGGACTTCGTGTTCTCTGCGGTGAAAACCTTTTGCCTGCGTAACATGAGTTAATAAGATCGCGTTGGCGGAAGCGGCAACGACATCAAAGTCTCCCCCAATTGGCGGAGAAAAACACACCCCAGCCGATGGATGCGGCTGGGGTGATTTGCGTTTACGATGAAATTATGCGTATTAATGCGCCGCATGTATCTAACTTTTAATAAGCGAGTTGACTAAAAAAAGGAGAACCACCATGAGAATGAAAAATGTTTTTGTTACGATCTTAAGCGCCAGCCTGATTTTATTATTGCTGGCAGCCTGTAGCGCGCTAAAGCCAGCATCCACGCAGCCCGCGCCAACCGCTAAGGTCGCGCCCGCTACGGGCGTACAGTATTACTTCGTTACCAACAAACTGATGATACCGACCACGCAGGAACAGACGCAAGCGTTCGCGTTTAACGTGGATGGAGATTCGCAGAACAGTCTTGACAACAAGTTCGGAGATTTGTTTACTTTGCTCGCGTCTACATCCCAGGGTATTCAATTGCAAACAACGCTTGATCAGGCGGTTAATGATGGTCAGGTCGTCTCGCTTCATGTAGTGAAGGCGAATGATCCCTTGAACGATACGAGCGTTTCCTGGTCTATCTTTTTGGGACAAAGAACCCAGTCTGCGCCAAAATTCGACGGCTCTGACAATTTCAAAATTGATTCCAGCGCGCCTGTCACCCCGCCGATTATAGGCTCGCTTACGGATGGACACTTCGTAGGCGGACCCGGCAATGCGCGAGTTCAACTGTTTTTGCTAGGTCAGAATGTTGATGTAAATTTGATCGGAGTGCGCCTCGAAGCCGACTTAAGCGCGAACGGCTGCGCCAATGGTAAATTGGGCGGCGGACTGGCTGTCGAGGAGTTCCGCAGTAAGATTCTTCCGGCTATTACGGAAGGACTCAATCAAGTGATCAAAGCGGATAAGAATGTGGCAAACACCATCCTGCCGCTCTTCGACTCGGACAGTAATGGAACAATTACCGTCCAGGAGTTTGAGAACAATCCCCTGTTGATGATGGCGGTCTCTCCCGATCTGGATCTGCTTGACGCATCGGGTAAGTTCAATCCCAATCAGGATGGCGTGAAAGACTCATACTCAATGGGCTTGGGCTTTACCTGCGTCCCTGCCGTCTTTACAGCGCCTGACAATTAGGTTCGTTATTTGAAATTAGTTTTTAACATCTCCCCCAATTGGCGGAGAAAAACACTCCCCAGCCGATGGATGCGGCTGGGGAGCGTTCATTGTATGATGAGTTGTAGAACAAATCGTTATAAAAAAAAGGAGATTTCCAATGCTATACACTATTATCGTAATTCTGCTCATACTCTGGTTGCTCGGTTTCTTCGGTCGGAATATCAGTCCAAGCTTCCCAGAAACAGGCGGATGGATTCATATCCTGATCGTCGTCGTGGTTATTCTCGTTGTTTTGAGATTGTTGGGGATCGCGTAAATCCGCGTTCCATCGAAAATAGAATGGCAGCCTAACTGGGCTGCCATTCTATTTTGTAATTGATGTTACGCAACGTCATTCTGCCTGCACCTGCGGCGCGGCACAGGTGAGCGAAGCGAACGCGCTCAGGGCGACACGCCAAAAGGGTATTTAAGCGCGTAACATCGGTTTGTATACT
>JAVHOY010000250.1:0-1920 GCA_036170295.1 bacterium | reverse complement strand
ACTAATCGCTCTGTGCCTTCGGACGAGACGGGCTTAATGCCAATGCCAGACGTTTCAGGGAAGCGCATCTTGGCATATTGTTTGGGGAAGTTTTCCTTGAACAATTCTTTGAACTTCTTGTTGTCTTCTGTGCCGAGTTGAAACTCAATGCCGGTATAAATGTCTTCGGTATTCTCGCGGAAGATGACCATGTCCACATATTCGGGATGTTTGACGGGCGAAGGCACGCCTTTGAAATAGCGCACGGGACGTTGGCAGACGTACAAATCTAACGCCTTACGCAATGCCACATTCAGCGATGTAATGCCGCCGCCGATGGGCGTAGTCAGCGGTCCTTTAATGCCGACTAAAAATTCCTTGAACGCCTCGACGGTCTCATCGGGCAGCCAGTTGTTAAACATTCTGAATGATTTTTCGCCGATGAACACTTCCATCCAATGAATTTTGCGCGTACCGCCGTAAGCCTTCTCTACCGCCGCGTCAAACACGCGCACAGACGCGCGCCAGATGTCGCGTCCGGTTCCGTCGCCTTCCACGAACGGGATGATCGGGTTCGCGGGAACATTCAACTTGCCGTTTTCAATGGTGATCTTCGCCCCGCCTGCGGGGACTTTTACATTAGCGTATGCCATTTGACTTTCTCCTTTGAATTGTTTTAACAAATTATAACAGCGGACTTTTCATCCCTTTAGTGACGATTGTCATCACTTACCCGCGAATATTTTTCCCATACCCAAGCGGCGCGCGAACCTGCCCGTCTTCAAAGGCGATTTGTCCGCGTAAAACCACTTTGCGGACTTTGCCTTTCACTTTCCATCCTTCAAACGGAGTCCAACCGCAGCGCGTGAATTGCTCGGCGGCTTTAATTTCATACTCCGCGTTTTCGTCCACTTCAATATAAGTCTCTGGTTGATCGGGAAGATTGAATATCTTTTTGGGATTCGTGTGCATTTTTTCGATAAGATCGGGAATCGTTAATCGAGATTCGGAAACGGCGGTGAGCAATAAGGGAAGCGCGGTTTCGAGTCCGGGAAATCCCGGCGGCGGGTTATCGGAGTCTTTTTCTTCAAGCGTATGCGGCGCGTGATCGGTGGCGAAACAATCAATGACATTGAGATTTTCCCAAAGCGCGTCCACGTCTTTTTGAGCGGCAAGGCGCGGACGGACTTCTTTGCGCCCGTTCGCCCTCATCCCTAGCCCCTCTCCCTCAGGGAGAGGGGAATCTGCGGTTAGAAACAAATGATGCGGGGCGACTTCGCAGGTGACTTTGATTCCCTTTTCTTTTGCGGCTTTGATTAATAAAATTTCCTCGCGCAACGAAATATGCGCGATGTGAACGGGACGGTCATATATCGCGGCGAATAAAATTCCCGCCGCCATTGTCCGCGCTTCGGAATGTAAGACGATAGGATAGCGCTTCGGATATTTTTCAAAGTGTGGCATCCACAGAGTCATATCATCGAGACGCAATTCGCCGAAAGTCGAATCGAGATACATCTTCAGTCCAGCGGTGCGATTCGCAATTGTGGAAAGAATCTCCGCGTTAGCGGGTCCCGCGCCGATAAATTGTCCGTAGTCGCAGCGCGCTTTTTGTTTCGCGGCATCCAGCGCAAGGTCGAGAGTCGCGGCGTCGAAGATTGGCGGTTTTGTGTTTGGCATCGCCAAGATCATCGTCATGCCGCCCGCCAGCGCGGATTGAGTCGCGGTATCCCAATCTTCCTTGTGAGTTTGTCCGGGTTCGCGGACGTGAACGTGCGGGTCAATGAGACCGGGAAGTTTTAGCATGGGTCAAGTATACAAGGAAACAAGTAGACACGAAAACAGGCAAACAAGTAAACGGGGAGGACATGCCTTTACTTGTTTACTTTGTTACTTTTTATCGCCGCAAATCAAGATGACGCAGATTAGAGAGAAAAATCG
>JAVHOY010000249.1:2029-8689 GCA_036170295.1 bacterium | reverse complement strand
GGCAACGCGGTTTCTTCGGCGCATTCCAGCAACATGGAATTTAATTCGCGCAGTTCGTTTTTCAACACACCCGAAGCGCGGTCAGGCAAATTTGATCCAAGCGAATTCGAGCAGACCAGTTCCGCCAAGTCGCCGCTGAGATGCGCTCCCGTCGAGTTCGCGGGGCGCATTTCGTAAAGTTGAACTTTGATTCCTTGCTGTGCGGCTTGCCACGCGGCTTCGCTTCCCGCCAACCCGCCGCCGATAACGATAAGGTTTGTCATAGCGATATTATAACCTTATGAAGTTTTGCGCCGCGAAAGTCATCGCAAACATCAAAGCATAGTAAAATCACGTCATGGAAATTCAACTCGCGGTCGCCAAAGTAAACAAGTATGCGGTTTCTGAAAGCGGAGATACGCTGGAAGCGATTGAACGTCCCAACGGCGGACTCTCCGTCGTGTTGGCGGACGGTCAAACTTCGGGACGCGGCGCGAAAGCCGTTTCACAGCTCGTCGTCCGCAAAGTGATTGGCTTGCTCGCCGAAGGCGTGCGCGATGGCGCCGCCGCGCGCGCCGCATCCGACGCGCTGTTTACAGATAAGGCGGGAAAAGTCACCTGCACATTGAATATCGCTTCGGTAGATTTGCACAGCAAGACCATCGTGCTGACGCGCAACAACTCGACGCCGATGTTCATTTGTCGCGGCGAAGAAATTGACTCGCGCAACGAAGACAGCGTTTCGCTTGGAACTTCGCGCAACGTGCGCCCAGTCATCACCGAGCTGGAACTTGAAGCGGGACTCACCATCGTCATCTTCAGCGACGGGATCAGTCACGCGGGAGAAAGACGCGGGCAACCCATGAACGTCGGCGAGACGATTCGCTCGCTCATGGAAGATCAAGACCCAACGCCGCAGCAACTCGCAGATTCATTGCTGGCGCACGCGGTCAGCCTTGACGACAACCGTCCCGCAGACGACGTCAGCGTGTTGGTGTTGAAAGTTTCCGAACGCACAGGCGACAACGTAAGAAGAATGACCGTCAGGCTTCCGATCTATGGCTAAACATACGCACAACGCGGATACGCGCAAACATCGCTGGATTCACGCTCAAGCCTCCTTGCGCGACACGCTGATTTTGCTGAGAGAATTTCGCGCCCCATTGCTATGGTTTTCCATCGCAATCGTCGGCGGCGGCTTTCTTTACGACTTCATCTCAAGGCTGGTCAACGAACCGCTTGATAGTTTGGCTGAATCCATTTACACAGTTCTGACCATCACATTTTTACAACCGCCTAATCACAATTTTCCGCATAACATCGTCTTACAATTATTTCACTTCATCATGCCCCTGATCGGGGTTATCATGCTCGCGCAAGGATTGGCAGATTTCGGAAGCCTGCTGTTCAATCGCCGCGCGCGCAGTAAGGAATGGGAAATGGCAGTCGCATCCACGTTAAAAAAACATATCGTCCTCGTTGGGCTGGGACATCTCGGCTATCGCGTCGCGTTCAAGTTGCATGAAGCTGGAGAAGAAGTCGCGGCGATCGAATGCAACGCCGACGCAGATACGATCGTCGCCGCGCGCGAACTTGGCATTCCCGTCATTGCCGACAATGCGACGCGTCCCGCCGCGCTGGAAGCCGCAAACATTAAAGAAGCGCGCGCGATTATTCTCGCCAGCCAAAACGATTCGATGAATTTGCAAATCGCGCTCAAAGCGCGCGGCATGAATCCAAATATCAAAGTCGTCATCCGCATTTTTGACGAAGACTTCGCGCACGCGCTGCAAGAACAATTTGGATTCATCGCGCTCAGCGCCACCGAAATGGCTTCGCCCGTCTTCGCCGCCGCCGCCTCTGGCATAGATATTACAAATCCAATATCAGTCGAAGGACAATTGCTCAGCCTTGCGCGAATCACCATATCGGCAGATTCAATCATTGCGGGCAAAACCGTCGGCTATGTGGAAGATAATTACCATCTCAATATTGTCCTAATCCGTCACGATCATCAATCCGAAATGCACCCCACCGACAGCAGTATTATCCAAGCGGGAGATACGCTCGCCACGCTTGGCGCGCCGGATCATTTGCATCATCTCACGCGCGATAATGAATGACGAAAAACAAGTCTTAATCGGCGTGGTGGGACCCTGCGGTTCGGGAAAATCCACGCTCGTGACAGGCTTGGAAAAACGCGGTTATCGTTGCCGACACATCGCGCAGGAACATTCGTACGTTCAATACATGTGGCGACACATTACCAACCCCGACGTTCTGATTTTTTTGCAATGCTCGTTTGAGAATTCCACGACGCGACGAAAATTAAATTGGCAACGCGCCGATCACGAAGAACAAATGCGGCGGCTCGCTCACGCGCTCGAACACGCCGATTTGATTATTGATACCGACGCATTGAGTCCAGACGAAGTTCTTAATCGCGTGTTGGAATATCTTCAAAACGCGAGGTAAATCTCGCGCGGCAAAAAATCCCCGTAAAACTTTTAATGGGAGTATAATACCGCTCGCGCCAGCCGCAACGGGCTGGCATTTTTTTGGATGGAGTGAGAATATATGCGTAATAAAAATACATGGTTGGCTGTAATTGTCCTGCTGATCGCCTTTTCATTATGGGTGGATTTCAGCAAATCTCTAAAAGTCCTCAACCCGCTTAACACCTCGCAATATCTTGTGGATCGCAACGTAGACATCAATCTCGGACTTGACCTACGCGGCGGGTTGCAAGCTTTGCTCGAAGCGGACGTTCCTGCGAATTCTACCGTTGCCGCTGAAGATATGCAAAACGCCAAGAACATCTTGCAAAACCGCGCAAACGCTCTCGGCGTAAGCGAAGTGGTTATGCAGGTAGCCGGCGACCGCCGCATCGTAGCAGAATTTCCGGGCGTCACAAATCCTGAAGAAGTGGTATCCGCTTTGAAGCAGACCGCTTTGCTGGAATTTGTGGACATGGGAAACACGCCAGTTGCCGAAGGGACAAAAATTCAAACCGATTTCGGCATGACAAATCCTCCAGCCGCTACCGCAAGCGGCGAGAAGATTTATCACACGGTGATGACGGGCGCGGGCTTAAAGACTGCGGCGGTCAGCAGAAGTTCGGCGGGAGAATATTTAATCTCCTTTGAATTGAAACCCGACTCGACCAAACTCTTCGGCGATTACACCACATCGCATCTGCAACAATATCTTGCGATCGTGTTGGATAAGCAAGTCGTCTCCGCGCCAATCATTCAAGGACCCATCACCGATGGATCGGGACAAATTTCCGGAAAGTTTACGCAAGCCTCCGCGCAAACGCTCGCCGTACAATTGAAATCAGGCGCGCTGCCTATTCCGATCAAAGTGGTTGAGAGCCGCACCGTTGGACCAACTCTCGGCGAAGAAAGTCTCCGCAAAAGCATCATAGCGGGAGCCATCGGATTAATCGTCGTCATTTTGTTTATGGGCTTCTATTACAAACTGCCCGGCGTCATCGCCGACTTAGCCTTGATCTGTTACGCGCTCTTCAGTTTGATGTTGTTCAAAATGATCCCTGTTGTGTTGACTCTGCCCGGCATCGCGGGATTTATCTTGAGCGTCGGCATGGCGGTGGACGCGAACGTGCTGATCTTTGAACGTTTGAAAGAAGAATTACGCGCGGGACGAAATCTGCGTCAGGCGATTGACCTCGCTTGGAGTCGCGCCTGGTCTTCGATCCGCGATTCAAACACCTCCACGCTAATCACCTGTTTGATTTTGTTTATTCTCGGCAACACATTCGGCGCCAGCATTGTAAAAGGCTTTTCAGTCACATTGGCGTTGGGCGTTTTGCTCAGTTTATTTACAGCCATCATCGTCACACGCACATTTTTGCACACCGTGCTTGATGGCGTCAAACTCGCCGACCATCCGCGCTGGTTTGGTCTTTAGGAGCGCGCAATGAATATCATAAAGAATCGCTACCTCTACTTTCTAATTTCCCTGCTCGTCATTGTTCCCGGATTAATCTTCATGGGATTGAACTGGGCAAAAACAAAAACGGGACCGCTCTTGCTCGGCATTGATTTCCGCGGCGGCTCATTGCTTGAAATTCGTTTTGAAGGCAAACGCCCATCCGTTGAAAATGTCGCCGCATTGTATAAAGAATTTTCAACAGCAACCGAGGCGATTGCAGACCCAGTCGTTCAACCTCTGGGCGAAGATTCATTTTCAATCCGCTCAAAAACAATGAGCGACGAGACCAAAGGCAAACTCGTTACAGAAATGGGAACGCGCTTTGGCTCAAAAGTGACTGTATTGAACTTTACGTCCGTCAGTCCCGCCATCGGCGCGGAAGTGACGCGCGCGGCAGGCTTGGCAATCCTACTAGCCGCCGTCGCAATTCTGCTTTATATCTGGTGGGCGTTCCGCAGCGTTAAACATGCTTATCGTTACGGCACAGCCGCCATTATCGCCATGCTGCATGATGTGCTTGTCGTTCTCGGCATAGAAGCCATATTCGGTTATTTCTTCGGCTGGGAAGCGGATGCGCTTTTCCTGACCGCGCTATTGACCGTAATCGGCTTTTCAGTTCACGACACCATCGTGGTATTTGATCGTGTGCGCGAAAATTCAAACATCCTGCGCCGCGTTGATTATGAAACGATGGTCAACCATTCCATTGTCCAAACGCTGGATCGCTCCATTAACACACAGCTGACCGTCATGCTCACGCTGTTAGCGCTGGTATTATTCGGCGGCGACAGCACACGCCATTTTGTGTTGATCTTGCTGGTGGGTATTTTCAGCGGAACATATTCCTCCATCTTCAACGCATCGCCTATTCTCGTTGTTTGGGAAAATCGCGAATGGAACAACTGGTTCAAGCATAAAGAAGACGCTCAAGTTCTGCAATAATAAAAAAGGGACGCCCGATGAAGGCGTCCCTTTTTTGATTCTTGTAGCGCGACATTTATGTCGCATTGCTGCTCCAAAGTCAGAGACTTTAGACTCCATGATTGATTATTACGGATTCGGCGTGCCTTCCACAGCAATTCCCACCCAAGTAAAGACGCGCTTGTCGCTGACCGCGCCCGATGCAACCCAGATAGGCTGTCCCTGATCGTCGGTGCCAGCCTGACGCACGGGAGTAATCCACCAGCGCAGAACGTGCGCCACGTTGTCTTTGGGGCGATATGATGTAGGAACAATATATTTCGTGTCGGTTACATAATCCACTAAGCGGCGGGTTTGATCGGACGTGACGTCTTCCACTGTGATCTGATATGCCTCAATGTCGCGCAACACGCCAACGGACGCCCATTGCAAAGTCACCACATCGTTTGCCAAAGTGAAAGCGACGCCGTCGGCGGGCAATAACAAATTGGGCGCAGGATACGGCGGCGGAATGGTCGCGGTCGGCGTTGCGCCCGGAGTGGCGGCGCGCATACATAGCGGGATGAGTAAATTTGCGCCGATGAAAACATTATCGGTGGTGAGTCCATTAAATTCTTTGATCGCGGCAGGCGGAACCGCATAGTTCGCGGCAATGCTTGAAAGCGTATCGCCGTCTTGCACCGTGATCGGAACTGTCTCGCAAGATTGCTTGGTTGCATCCACAGGCAAAGGCGTAACCGTCGCGGGAGGCGGAATGGTCGCTGTGGGATATGGCACCTTAATCTTCTGTCCCTGACTCAATGGGCAACTGGAAGGCAAGTTATTGGCGATGATAATGCTTTGAACTGAAACGCCAAAATTGAAAGCGATCGTCGAACAATACTCGCCCGCGCCCACTGTGTAATCAAAAGGCGGAACGGGAGTAGGCGTGGGAATATCGGTGGGAATCAACGTTTGAGTCGGCGGCGGCGTGATCGTCGGCGTTTGCGATGGCGTTGAGGTTTCCGCCGCGCCTAAAGAGCCTGCGGGAGCATTTGCGCGAATCGAGAAGAAAGCAACTGCTGCGGCAATAATAATCACCACCGCAAGAACTCCTACCGCTGTCGGCAGACTCAATGTGACCACAGGCATACGGCTGGCTTGCACCGATTTTTCAGCCCTCTTCGCGCCCTTTGCTTCGGGGCGCGCGCCAAATTCAGCGCCGCACACCAAACAACGCGCCGCGTTCTCGCTGAGACGCGTTCCGCAGGTTGGACAAATTTTTGTTTTGTTGGAATTCGTTTCTATGCTCATACAAGAAAAATTATACCATTGAACAATTGTGGTATATTCGCATTTTCAAAATAAAAAAAATAATGATGGAGTAAACGCGATGACCCAAAACGAGATTCTAATCCAACGCCTTGAAAAATCCCGCGCGCAGATGACCGTTCATCTGGAAGTAATTGATAAGAACCGCAAGATTTATCCGCTATGGACGATCCGCGAAATCATCGCCCACCTCTCTGGCTGGGACGACGCGAGCATTGCCTACATCCGCGCGATTGTTGCAGGCGAAACGCCCGCGACGCCCGCCGCGCGCGGAGTTGACGTATATAACGCCGAGACTGTCGCCACCCGCGAAGGATTGGATTACGACCGCATCTACCGCGAATATATCGAAACGCGCAGAATTTTATTAGACCTCATCCGCGCTATGCCAGAGGGGAAAATCACGGAAAAATTTATCCTGCCGTGGGGCGGCGCAGGAACTTTGATAGACATCGTCAACATCTTTGGACCTCACGAAGAAGAACATGCCGAAGA
>JAVHOY010000249.1:0-1929 GCA_036170295.1 bacterium | reverse complement strand
CGCAAATACAACCGCGACGCATGGAACCGCGAAGTGGACGGCAGCGAAAGCCGCTGGACTCAACCCGTCAGCGCTGAAGTCATTGTCCGCGCGCGCAACGGCGACTTTGCGATTGTATTAACCGAAAACAAAATCGTTCCGTCTTCATGGTTTCCTACCTTAAAAGGCGCGGACATTCTCTGCCTTGCCAGCGGCGGCGGACAACAAGGTCCCGTGCTTGCGGCGGCAGGCGCAAACGTAACCGTCTTTGATAATTCTCCGCGACAATTAGAACAAGATCGTTTCGTAGCGGAACGCGAAAATTTGAATATCCGTTTGATCGAAGGCGACGCGGCGGATTTAAGCGTCTTCGCGGACGAATCCTTTGACATGGTATTCAATCCATGCTCAACAGTTTTCATGAAAGATGTGCGCCCCGTATGGAAGGAAGCGTATCGCGTGTTGCGGCGCGGCGGAATTTTGATGACAGGTTCGATGAATCCCGTTTTTTATATTTTTGATTTGGAAAAAATGGACGCGGGAATTTTGGAAGTCAAATACTCAATTCCATATTCCGATATTGAAAATTTGAGCGAAGTGGAATTGAAAAAATATATTGAAAAAGGTTTGCCGCTAGAATTCGGTCACTCGCTCACAGATTTACTCGGCGGACAATGCGACGCGGGCTTTCATATTGTGGATATGTACGAAGACGTCAAGCCCGACACCCCGTTGGAAAAAATTCATCCGGCGTATATCGCCACGCGCGCCGTCAAGCCATGACCGAAATTAAAGTTGGAGATCGCGTAAAAATTTTTCTCAACGAAAAGTTTGGCGAACACAGCGGCTGGTATGAAGGCAGCGTATTCAAAATTGAAGCATACTCGCAACATCGAAATTTTTACTGGGTTGAGTTAGACAATGACGCGCAAGCGTCGCTCAACCTTAAACAAATTTCCGTACTCAACCCAAAGAACATAGAGAAAATAGAATGACCGCATATTCCGAATTGTTAGAGAAAGCCATCGCGGCGCGCGCCCATCGAATTGACTCGGCGCACGAAGAAGCCTTCCGCCTCTTTAATGGATTCTATGAAGGCGAGCCGAATCTCGTGGTGGATATTTACGCGCGCACGGCGCTGATCCACAACTACGCGGACGACCCCACGCAAAATGTGGAAGCCATCCGCGAAGCCGCGCAGTATTTGCAATCCGCCCTAAATTGGCTACGCGCTGTAGCCATCAAAACGCGGAGCGGATCAACGCCCGAAGAAAAAAACGGCAAATTATTTTTTGGCGAGAAATCCGACACGAAGATAAAAGAACACGGCGCATGGTACGCCATTGATTTGACGATAAACCGCGACGCGAGTTTCTATCTCGACACGCGCAATTTGCGAAAATGGCTCATCGAAAATATGAAAGATAAAACCGTTTTGAACACGTTCGCATACACAGGCAGCTTTGGAGTCGCCGCGCTCAAAGGCGGAGCCAGCCGCGTGACGCAAATTGATCTCAACCGCAACTTTCTCAATATTGCCAAACAATCCTACACGCTGAACGGCTTCCCCATTCAAAAGGGAGATTTCATCGCGCGCGATTTCTTTGAGCAAGTGGGAAACTTGAAGCGCGACAAAAAATCTTTTGATTGCGCTATTATTGATCCGCCGTTTTTCTCCGCAACTTCAAAAGGCAAAGTGGATCAAGTCCACGACAGCGCGCGACTGATCAATAAAATCCGCCCGTTGATCAACGACGACGGTATATTGATCGCCATCAACAACGCGCTCTTTGTCAGCGGAAAAGAATATATGCAAACGCTGGAAGAATTATGCAAGGACGGCTATTTGAAAATCAGAGAGTTGATTCCAGCGCCTGATGATTTCATCGGCAATGCGATCAGCAAGCCCATCGCCGATCCCGCGCCATTCAATCATTCCACCAAAATCGC
>JAVHOY010000248.1:5748-8754 GCA_036170295.1 bacterium | reverse complement strand
ATCCAAAACTTTTGTTTCATCCCGACGGTCAACGGCGCGGCGGGCGCGGACAAAGTTTTAGGAACGTCGCAAATATTCTGCAAGCGGCAAGCCAACTCGTAAACGTCATTCTCTGGCACAATCGCTTGCGACAAGATTTTAACGGTCTCGGTCGAAATCGTATTTGAAGGCGGGCGAAAAAGTTCCGACGGACTGGCGGGTGTGATTCCCGCATCGGGCGTGAGTCCTTCTATGGGAAGAAGGGGCGCGCTCGTCGTCGGCAGGGATTTGCTAAATTCATAGAATGCGTATCCGCCCAAGCCGATGACAATGGCGCAGATAGCGCAGATCAAAACGACAATGCCGACCACAATCAAAACTGTGTTGTTGGATTTTTTCTCTTCCATGTTTTCCTCTGGTTTATAAAAGTTTGTCCCATGATACCGCGTGTGGGTGAATTAAGGATTAAAAGTAGCGCGACATTTATGTCGCTCTACAAAAAAGGCGAAAGAAGTTATTAACTTCTTTCGCCTACTCTCTATTCTCTACTCTCTTACATTACGCATCCACTTTTTTCTTCGACTTCTTCGCAGCCGCTTCGGTTTGAAAAGTGATTTTGTTGTCTTTCACATCCACTGCGACCACCGCGCCGTCTTTGAATTTTCCGCCGAGCAATTCCACCGAGAGCGGACTCTCGACATATTTTTGAATCGCCCGTCGCAGGGGGCGCGCGCCGAAGGCGGGATCATACCCTTCCTTCGCAAGCCAGATTCGCGCGGCGTCGCTCAATTGAACGGTGATGTCGTGTTCGTTCAGGCGGTCTTGCACTTCCTTCATTTGCAAGACCACAATCTCTTCCATTTGTTCAAGCGAAAGCGGCGAGAACATAATGGTCTCATCCACACGGTTGAGGAACTCGGGGCGGAACGCGCCTTTGAGCGCCTTCTCAACTTTCTCGTGCATGGCGCGCTCGTCGTCATCCGCTTTTTGCGTGAGGAATCCAAGCGTGCCGCCTTTGGTCACATATTCCGTGCCGAGATTGGAAGTCATAATCAGCACCGTGTTGCGGAAATCCACAACCTTGCCTTGACCGTCGGTGAGTCGTCCGTCGTCCAAAATTTGCAGGAGCGCGTTCCAAACTTCGGGATGCGCTTTTTCGATTTCATCAAACAGCACCACGCGATACGGGCGGCGGCGAACCGCTTCGGTGAGTTGTCCGCCTTCTTCATAGCCGACATATCCGGGAGGCGCGCCAAACAAACGGCTGACCGTATGTTGCTCGCGGTACTCGGACATATCAATACGCACCAGCGCTTCTTCGTCGTCAAACATAAACCACGCGAGCGCTTTAGCAAGTTCGGTCTTGCCCACGCCGGAAGGTCCAATAAAAATAAACGAACCAATGGGACGAGCGGGGTCTTTGAGTCCAGAACGCGCGCGGCGAATCGCGTCGGAGACGGCGTGGATGGCTTCGTCTTGTCCGATGATGCGCTCGTGCAAACGCGCCTCCATGTGCAGCAATTTTTCGGATTCAGTTTCGAGCATTTGAGTCGCGGGAATGCCCGTCCATTGATTGACGACTGCGGCGATGTCGTCCACATCCACCACTTCATCCAGTTGATGGTCGGCTTCCCATTTATCGCGGCTGACGCTGTATTCCTGTTCAAGGCGCAAGCGCTCGGCTTTCTTTTGCGCGGCGCGTTCGTAATCGCGTTCCAAGCCAGCCTGCTCTTCTTCGGCGCGGAATTTATCGAGGTCGCTTTTCATCGCTTTCAAATCGGGAGGCATGGAATATAAAGCCACGCGGACTTTCGCGGCGGCTTCGTCCATTAAATCAATTGCCTTATCGGGCAAGTGTCGATCGGTGACGTAACGATCCGCGAGACGCGCAGCAGCGGTTAGCGCTTCATCCGAAAAATGAACTTTGTGATGCGCCTCATATCGGTCGCGCAAGCCGTGCAGCATTTTGATGGTGTCGTCCACGCTGGGCTCGTCCACATAAATGGGCGCAAAGCGTCTTTCCAGCGCCGCATCTTTTTCGATGTGCTTATGAAATTCATCGAGCGTCGTCGCGCCGATACATTGCAACTCTCCGCGCGCCAACGCGGGCTTAAGCATATTGCTGGCGTCCATAGAGCCTTGCGCCGCGCCCGCGCCAATGACGGTGTGCAACTCGTCAATCATCAAAATCACGTCGCCTTTGGAGCGCTGCACTTCGTCCATCACGGCTTTGAGTCGTTCTTCAAACTCGCCGCGAAAACGCGAGCCGGCAATCATCGCGCCAAGATCAAGCGCGACCACTTTTTTGCCGCTTAATATTTCAGGCACGTCGTTGCTGGCGATCTTTTGCGCGAGACCTTCCGCGATTGCCGTTTTGCCCACGCCCGCTTCGCCGATCAACACAGGATTATTTTTTGTGCGGCGCGACAAAATTTGAATGACGCGCAGAATTTCTTTATCGCGTCCGATGACTGGGTCAAGCTTGCCTTCGCGCGCGAGTTGAGTCAAATCGCGCGAGTATTTATCCAGCGCGCGATATTTCGTCTCCGCCTGCGGATCGGTGACGCGCTGTCCGCCGCGCAAATCTTGAATCGCGTCGTAGACTCTATCGCGGCTGAGTCCCGCGCTTTCGAGAATCCTCGCGGCGGGCGTGTTGCGCTCCGTCAAAATCGCAAGGAAGATATGCTCGGTGGAAATGTATTCATCCTTAAGGCGATTGGCTTCTTCGTTGGCGAGGTCAATGATGCGCTTGACTCGCGGCGTGATAAAAATTTGTCCCGCGCCGCCGCCGAAGATGTTGGCTTTTGGGCTGGCGCGGAGCGTCGCGTCGAGTCGCTCGGTCAGCGCTTCGGCGCTGACGCTGAGTTTTTCCAAAATTTGAGGAATCACTCCGCCGGGCTGTTCGATTAACGCCAGCAGAATATGTTCGGTGTCTATTTGGTTATGTCCGTAGCGCTGAATAATTTCAGCGGCGCGTTGCGCGGCTTCTTGCGCGCGTTCGGTAAAGCGGTCAAATCTCATCATGGG
>JAVHOY010000248.1:4090-5648 GCA_036170295.1 bacterium | reverse complement strand
GATTATAACAAACGCCAGATTTATGGGTTGTATGCGCGGCGTAAGAGGTGTGTTAGATTTTTGGGAAAAAATTAACCCAAAAACATTAACAAGATTCAAATTTTTCATACTATCTCCCATGCTATAATCCCCGTCCGTGAAAGGGAACTTATGCTCAAAAATTTTGTAAAACTATTCAGCGGCGACCCCACTAAGAAAACGGTCTCACAATTCGGCGATTTGGCTGAGCGCATCGGCGCGCTGGAGCCGCAGTTTGAGGCTTTAAGCGACGAGGCTCTGCGCGCAAAGACGGATGAATTCAAGGCGCGCATCGCAAGCGCGCTCCCCTCTCCCTCTGACGAGGGCAATGAAGCCGACTTGCTTCGCTTTGAGCGGGACGCTTTAGACGAGCTCCTGCCCGAAGCGTTTGCCGCTGTGCGCGAAGCTTCCAAGCGCACGATTGGCTTGCGTCACTATGACGTGCAGATGATCGGCGGCGCGGTCTTGCATCGCGGTTCTATCGCGGAGATGAAAACGGGCGAAGGCAAAACGCTGGTTGCGACTCTGCCCGTCTATCTCAACGCGTTGATGGGGCGCGGCGCGCATTTGATTACGGTTAACGATTATCTGGCGCGGCGCGATGCGCGTTGGATGGCTCCCATTTATCACGCGCTTGGGCTGAGCGTGGGCGTGCTGCAAATGGCGGCTGCCACTGAAAACGGCAAAAAAGCATTCATCGTGGATTTTGAACGCGAGTCGCCGCATGAAGATCAGAATCATTTGCGGCTGGTCGAGCGCGTCGAAGCCTACGCCGCAGACGTGACCTACGGCACCAACTCCGAATTCGGTTTTGATTATCTGCGCGACAACATGGCAATGCGATTAGACGAGCGCGTTCAACGCGGACATTACTTCGCCATCGTAGACGAAGTGGACAACGTCCTGATTGACGAAGCGCGCACGCCGTTGATTATTTCAGGTTCGTCTTCCGGCGACCTTGAATATTACAAAACGATGGCGCAAGTCGTCAAACAATTGAAGAGCGAAGATTACGAAGTCAATGAAAAGGATCGCAACGTGTCGTTAACCGAAGTCGGATTCAGCCGCGTCGAATCCCTTTTGGGCGTTCAACTTCTCGATCCAGATCGTCCCGAAGATTTGACTCCCGAACAAGCGCGTTTGACCGGCTATCTCGAACAAGCGTTGCGCGCGCAATTTTTATTTCATCGCGCAAAGGAATATCTTGTGTTGGGCGGCAAAGTCGTCATCGTAGACGAATTCACAGGACGACAAATGCCCGGTCGGCGCTGGAGCGACGGGTTGCATCAAGCCGTCGAAGCCAAAGAAGGCGTGAAGATCGAACCTGAGTCTGTGACCTACGCCACCATCACGCTGCAAAATTATTTCCGCATGTATAAAAAATTGGCGGGCATGACCGGCACCGCATTAACCGAAGCCGAAGAATTTAATAAAATTTATAAAATTGAAGTGGCGCCTGTTCCCACGAATCTGGAATATCAATCGTTGCGCGCCGACGCGACTCTGGTGGAATATAAAGGCAAGGACGAAGAAGGCTATC
>JAVHOY010000248.1:0-3990 GCA_036170295.1 bacterium | reverse complement strand
TTCTACAAAAGAAAAGATTATCCCGACGTAATTTATCGCTCGACGGAAGCGAAACTGCGCGCTATCGTTACGGAAATTGTCCGCTACCATGCGCTCGGACGCCCCATGCTGGTCGGCACCACTTCGGTTGAATCGTCCGAGCGGCTTTCAGGCAGACTGAAGCCTGAACCTGTGCGCCGTTTATTGCAAGTGGCTCTGACGCGCCGCGCATATATGCAAGCCAATCATTTGGAAGAAGACGGGCGGCGCGTCGAAGCGCTGATTCCATTCAACGAGCCGCTTGAAAAGATCACGCCTGACGCGCTGAGAAAATTCATCGCGCCGCATTTGACAAGCGTCAATCCTGAAGAAGCGAATAATCTACAAACATTGCTGGATGCGCTCAACCTTCCAAAAGAATCCGCCGAGCGTTTGAAAGCGATTCTTCAAGGCGGCGTTCCGCATCAAGTATTGAACGCGCGCAATCACACCGAAGAGTCGCAAATCATCGCGAGCGCGGGCGCGTTTGGCGCGGTCACCATCGCCACCAATATGGCGGGACGCGGCGTGGATATTAAACTCGGCGGCGAACTCGCCGAGGAGGTTATCGCGGCGGTCAATCGCGTGTTGCGAAAATCTGGTTATGAAGATCCGTTTGATATGACTCTCGAAGAGCGTCGTCAGGCTTTGCTCAAAGTGGAGCCTTCGCAGTACGGCATTTACGACGCCGAGGTCAAACTCTTTCTGCAATATTTTGAAGACATGGAGCGCGTGAAGGAACTCGGCGGCTTGCATGTGATTGGCTCGGAACGTCACGAAGCGCGACGCATTGACAATCAGTTGCGCGGACGCGCCGCCCGTCAGGGCGACCCGGGCTCTTCGCGTTTTTATCTTTCGCTCGAAGACGACTTGATGCGCATGTTCGGCGGCGATCAAGTCAGCAACTTAATGGAAAGATTGAGCGTGGATGAATCGCTGCCGCTTGAAGTGCGTCTCGTCAGCAATATTATTGAGAGTTCGCAAACCCGCGTCGAAGGCGCCAACTTTGACGTCCGCAAACATTTGCTGGATTACGACGACGTGTTGAATATGCAGCGCACACAAATTTATTCTCAACGCGACCGCATCTTTGTCAAAGAAGATTTAAGCGAAGACGTCGCCGAAATGCTCGAAGCCGAAGTGACCAAGCGCGTCGCAATCGGACTCGCGGACGAAGAAGGTCCGTGGAAACTCGTCGCATGGCTCGATCAAGTGCAGCCGACGTTTGAGTCTCTCAATGGCTTATTCCCATCTTATGGATTTAAGTTGCTTCTGAATGAGCTGAAAACCGACGACCTTAAACCTTCAACCTTAAACCTTGTTTCCCGCGCTATTCAATCGGAAGAAACCCATACGCTTCACGCGATTGAAACGCTTGTCGAAAAAACGCGCGAGGCGCTTGAAACGCAGATCGCCGAGCGCGACGACGATCTGGACGCATATTTTCAAGGATTGCGCGACATGGAGGAAAAGCCGCGTCCGCAAAAAATGTTGGAAGAGATCAACGCGCTGGTTCATTTGCCGTTGAAACTGAGCGCTGAAATGATGCGCGCTCTCGGCGACGATCCCGAATCGACAAAGGAAGATATTCAAGAAATCGTCGCGCAGCAATTGACTTTCTTGAACGGCGGGCGTTTGCTGAGCGTCGTTCAAAACCGCGTGGGCGAGCAGTTGTCGTCGCCCAACCCATTGCCTGCGGATTGGGAGCCGCTTGAAGGAATTGTCCTGCAAGCCGCGCGCGAAGGTCTCACTCGCAAACGCGAACGCTTGAACAATCAAGTTGCGCGCGACATTGACGTTTTATTGCAGCGCGAGAGCGTCCACAACGAAGCGGGCAAACTGCGCCTGTTGTTGACTCTCTCGCAGGGCGCGCGCGCTGTGTTCAATCAGAAAACGCACAAGCAAATGACGCAGAACTATATGCGCTTCACTTACGCTTTCCTTGCGGCGCAACTGTTGGACAACAAAGAAGCGCAGGATATCAACGACGATGCGATGGAACATCTTGACGCAGCCGAAAAATCTCTGCGCGCCACTTGGGGACAAAGCGAATATGAACGCTTGAGTCAAAACGCGACGCGGCTTGCAGATTTTGGGGACGCGGCGCGAATCGCTTTTGGCGCGGAACGACTCGACGACGCGGCGTCCGCTTTGAACGAGGAAGATCGCGCGCGCTTGATCGCTTCCATTGGCAGATATGTTCTCAACGAAGTGCATCGTCACTTGTTATTGAGCGCGTTCAGCGAGCTGTGGGTCGAATATCTGACAAAAGTTGAAGCCTTGCGCATTGCCATCGGCTTGGAAGCTTACGCGCAACGCGACCCGCTGGTACAATACAAAGGACGCGCATCTGAGATGTTTCAGGAATTGTTGACTGACGTGCGCGGATTGGTGATCGGGCGCGCGTTTGCCGCCAGACCGCGCCGCGTGGAAATTAATCCAATCGAGACCGCTGAAAAAGAAATCGTTGCGCCGCTTGAAGTATCGGCGGATGTTAGCGGCAATAAGAAAAAACGAAAGCGTCATTAATAGGCGCAACGTCGTTGCGAGCCGCACTTTGGCGAAGCAATCCTTTCGTATGCTGAGATTGCTTTGTCGCAATGACGGAAATCATAGAGGCAGATTGTTGCGTAAAAATACCGCTTCATTGAATCAATATTTTTCCCTTCCTAAGGTGGAGTTACATCGTCATCTGGAAGGTTCTTTGCGTTTGATGACGATGTTGGATATTGCGCGCTTGCATGGCGTGACGGTGCCTGCCAGTATGTTCAACTTAAGCGGCTTGGTGCAAGTGCAAGATAAAGACCCGTTGACGTTTACAAACTTTCTCGATAAATTCAAAACGCTGCGCCTCTTTTATAAATCTCCCGAAGTGATTAACCGCGTGACGCAAGAAGCGATTGAAGACGCGGCGAAAGACAACATCCGCTATTTGGAATTGCGTTTCACGCCCGTCGCGTTGAGTCGCGCAGAGGGGTTTCCGATGAACGAGGTGATAGATTGGGTTGTCGCGAGCGCAAAATCTGCGGCGGAAAAATATAACGTAAAAGTTGGCTTGATTGCTTCCGTCAATCGTCATGAGAGTCAAGAACTTGCCGAACAGGTGGCGTGGCTGGCAGC
The DNA here is from genome assembly GCA_036170295.1 of bacterium. Lineage (GTDB taxonomy): Bacteria > Chloroflexota > Anaerolineae > Anaerolineales > Villigracilaceae > Villigracilis. The sequence goes on along the minus strand of JAVHOY010000248.1, from coordinate 852 downwards.
CGATCATATTGAAGACGGTATGGTCGGCATAGACTTGGCGGGCAACGAAGCGGAGTTTAAGTCCGAGCCGTTTTACGCTTTATTCAACGAAGCGAAACAATCAGGCTTGCATGTCACCATCCACGCGGGCGAGTGGGGTCCTGCGGAAAATATCCGCGAGGCAATTGAAAAACTCGGCGCGGAACGTATCGGTCATGGCGTGCGCGTTTTGGAAGATGAAAGCGTTGTCGCGCTTGCAAAGGAACGCGGTATTGTTTTTGAAGTATGCGTCACTAGCAATTATCAATCGGGCGTGGTGAAGTCGTTAGAGGCGCATCCGTTGCCGCGCATGATGGAAGCGGGCTTGAGCGTCACCGTTAATACGGATGACCCAAGCGTATCGCGCATTACGCTCTCGCATGAATATCAACGCGCCTGCGAAGATTTGAAAATGCCGCTGGACGCATTGAAACAATCTATCTTAAACGCGGCGCAAGCCTCTTTTTTAAAAGACGAAGAGAAAAACGCATTGGCTGCATCGCTTAAGACTGAGTTGGTTTTGTAAATTACATTAGCGCGTCATTGCGAGGGCGACAGCCCGAAGCAATCTCAACGCTCAAAGATTGCTTTGTCGCAAAGAGCAAGCGCGCTTCTCGCAATGACGATAAAGCCCAAATTGTAAACCCCACCACATAAACATAAGGATATCAAAGGCGCTCCTTTGAGTTCTTCAGAGTTGTGGCGTGAGAAATTCTCATACCCAAGGAGTATCCTATGCAAGATTTATTTAAGTCCCGCGACGTATTAAAAGTAGGGGATAAGCGTTACGTCATGTATCGTCTCGACGCGCTGGAAAAGGCTGGTTTAACCAAG
>JAVHOY010000247.1:0-1941 GCA_036170295.1 bacterium | reverse complement strand
GTCACGTCAATATACAATTTTATAGAACGTAAGTCAATTCGGCAAAAACCTGAACAAGAGACGGAGTTTTCATACTGATATAATTTCAGCATTATGCGACTTACCGACACTCACTGTCATCTTGACTATCATAAATTCAACGCTGACCGCGCGGAAGTAATTTTGCGCGCGAGGAATGCGGGGGTGGAAAAAATATTGATTCCAGGACTCGATCACAAATCAAGCGAAGACGCGGTAGGGTTGGCAGAGTCGAATTTGGAGATGTATGCGGCTGTGGGATTTCATCCAACTGATTTAATTGAATTCAATCTGCAGACATTTGAAAAAGTAAAGGAACTTGCGCTGCATCCAAAGGTTGTCGCAATTGGCGAGATCGGACTTGATTATTATTGGGTGAAAGATTTGAACGAGCGCGCCGTTCAACGCGAGGCTCTAAAACAGCAATTGCAATTTGCAAAAGAAATCAACAAGCCCGTTATCTTGCACATGCGCGAGGAGAACGACGAATGGTTTGGCGCGGCTTCTATAGATTTGCTGGAAATTTTGAGCGAGTGGCAAAATAGTTTGAGCGGCTCGCTGAAGGAAAAGCCCGGCGTGCTGCATTCTTTCAATGGGACGCTTGAAACCGCGCAAAAAGCGCTGGCGTTGAATTTTTACATCGGCGTCACGGGTCCGGTCACTTATCCAAAAGCGGAGCGCAAGCGCGAAGTCATCAAGCAATTGCCGCTGGGTAAAATCTTGATTGAAACCGACGCGCCTTTTCTCTCGCCCGTTCCGCATCGCGGAGAACGCAACGAACCTGCCTATGTTCGCCATATTGCTGATAAAATTGGGGAAATCCATTTAAAAAGCCCTGCGGAGATCGCCGACTTTACGACCGCGAATGCGGCGCGGCTCTTTGCATGGGGAGACTGATTTGAGCGCAGTAACTTTTATCTCGCCTGTACTGGAAGAAATTAAACTTGTTGAAGAACGAATGCGGAAGCAAGCGGACGAATCCCATCCCGATTTGCACGCCGCGTTGGATCATTTAATGGAGGCTGGCGGCAAGCGCGTCCGCCCGACTCTCGGTTTGCTGGTGGGAAATATGCTCGGCGCGCCCATTGAAAGATCCGTCACCTTTGGCGCGGCGGTGGAGTTGTTGCACACCGCCACGCTGGTCCATGACGATTTGATTGACGGCTCGCTGCTGCGCAGAGGCATGGCGACATTAAATGCGCGTTGGTCTCCGCCCGCTACGGTGTTGACCGGCGATTTTCTTTTTGCGCGCGCGGCTGTGCTTGCCGCCGAAGTGGATCACCTGCCGTTGATGAAATTATTTTCCGAAACGCTGGCGACCATCGTCAACGGCGAACTGACGCAGATGTTCACCTCGCGCGGATTGATCAACCGCGATAATTACTACAAACGCATTTACGCCAAGACCGCTTCGCTGTTTGAATTGACTTCGCGCGGCGGCGCGATGATTAGCCCCGCGAATGAAAACGTGATTGAAGCCATGCGCGACTTCGGTTATCAAATTGGCGTGGCGTTTCAAATTGTGGACGACATCCTCGATTTCAGCGGCGATCAAAACGCGGTCGGCAAACCGCTCGGCTCCGATTTGTTAAACGGTCTCGTCACCTTGCCCGCTATTTATTACGCCGAACTCAATCCCGACGATCTCGACGTTTTATCTTTACCCAACGGCGGCTGGACGAATAACGAAAATATGAACCGCCTCGTGGAAAATATCCGCGCAAGCAGTTGCGCTAAAAAAGCGATCGTCGAAGCCGAACAGCATGTTGATCGCGCTCTCGCAATCTTGAATACTTTTGAGCCATGCGTCGAACGCGACGCGCTCGAAAACCTTGCCAAATATATTGTTGATAGAAAAGTGTAATTAGTAAATAGTAATTGGTAATTACCGTTTACCAATTACTATTTACCTTCCCCCATGCC
>JAVHOY010000246.1:4502-8833 GCA_036170295.1 bacterium | reverse complement strand
GATTCAACCAATCAAGATACGGCGCAAAGCGTTCGGCGATGTTTGGAAATTCAATGTCAACGTTGGGTCTGCCAAGAATGCTGACGCGCAACCTCGCGTCAAAATCAGGCAGCGCTTGATAATAGGCATGATGAACATGACGCGCTTCCATATCGGTCACATAAAAAACATGCGAGACGACCACATCGCGCGGGTCGCGGAAAATAAAATACGGGACAAACGCGGGCGAACACACGCGGGCGGTTATTTCAGCACGGGCAAATAAATGCGCGGAGGCAACGTCGCGCGGACGCAAAGAATCAATCCACGCAAGCGCTTGCTCTGGCTTTCTTTTAATTCCACTCTCGCCTTCATATTCGGCGTAAAAAGAATGTAAGCGCGTCGAGAACGGCGCAACCTTTGAGAAGCCAAGCAAAATTTGGTCGAGCAGATGCGTTCCGCTTTTGGGAAATGAAACGCCCAGCAAAACGGGATAGTCGTTTTGCGGCGCAGACGCTGACATAAATCGCAGGCGTTGAATTGATTTTTCAGTTTGATAAATTGCGGAGCGTAGCGATGATTTGAAATTCATGCGTTTATTTTAGCAGAGAAACAAAAAGGACTCCCGAATTCTCAGAAGTCCTAACTAAAACCTATCAAACCAGAAGACTAGAAGACTAACTCCACTTCCACGCCGTCCCATCCTTGCCGTCTTCAAGCGTTACGCCGAGTTCTTTCAATCGGTCGCGGATTAGATCGGACATTGCCCACAACTTTTGTTTGCGGACTTCGTTGCGGACTTCAATCAACAAATTGATGAAAGCGTCCGCGTCGCCTGAGCCTTGCTTCTCTTCGAGTTTCAAACCGAGCACATTCGCCAGTTCGCGGAAAATATTCTGCGCGGGTTTGAGTTGCGCGGCAGTTGCGTCGCTATCGCGCGCGGTGTTGACGACCTTGACGATTTCAAATAACGCGGCGACTGCGCCCGCGCTGTTGAAGTCGTTGTCCATCGCTTCGATAAAATTCGTCTTCGCGGATTCAGCGGCAGAGGTCAGCGCAGATGCGGCGTCGGACGCGAGTCCTTTCGCGGAGGCAGACGCGGCGCGGAATCCCGATTTGAGGCGTTCGACATTTTTTTGCGCGGCGTCGAGCGTTTCGTCGTTGAACATCAGCGGCGCGCGGTACGTTCCGTTCAAGACCAACATCCGCATCACGTCGGCTTCGCGCTTGGATAAAAATTCTTTGATGCTGATAATGTTGCCCAGCGACTTAGACATTTTTTCGCCGCCGAGCTGCAACATGCCGTTATGAATCCAATAGCGCGAAAATTCCTTACCCGTGTAACTTTCGCTTTGCGCGATTTCGTTTTCGTGATGCGGAAAAATTAAATCGTTGCCGCCGCCGTGAATATCAATTTGCTCGCCGAGCTCCGCGAGATTCATCGCGGAACATTCGATGTGCCAGCCGGGACGACCTTTGCCCCAGGGACTCTCCCACGAAATTTCGCCTTCCTTCGCGGCTTTCCATAACGCGAAATCCATCGGATGCGTTTTTGCTTCTTCAACTTCAACGCGCGCGCCCGCTTGCATCTCGTCAAGTTTGCGTCCAGAGAGTTTGCCGTAATCGTCGTCGCTGGTCACGCTGAAATATACGTCGCCATTTGACGCGGCGTACGCGTGACCTTTTTGAATCAAGCCTTCAATAAATTTGATAATGAGCGGCATGGTCTTGCTCACCTGCGGATTGGATGTGGCGGGCAAAACATTCAGGCTCTTGAGATCGTCCGCGTAATCGTTGATGTAACGCTGCGAAAGTTTTAGCGGGTCTTCGCCGAGTTGTTTCGCGCGGTTGATGATTTTATCGTCCACATCGGTGTAGTTCATCACATGCTTGACGGTGTATCCGCGATATTGAAGATAACGGCGGATAATATCGAATACCAGCGCGGACATGGCGTGACCGACATGCGCGTCGTTGTAAACCGTCACGCCGCAGACATACATTTTGACGAGGTTCGGTTCGAGGGTTTCAAATTCTTCGGTTTTGCGAGCGAGTGTGTTATAGATTTTCATGTTTGAGTTTAAGGTTAAAAGTTGGGAGTATCTAACCTTGAGGTGACGCCCAAAAATAGAGTGTCATTCTGAGCCGCGTTTTTGCTTTTTGCGGCGAAGAATCTTTACAATTTCATCAGAGACCCTTCGCTATCGCTCAGGGTGACACATCATCACTTCAACTTTAGATACTCTCTAAAAGTTAAGAGATTTATATTTTACCGCAGACAGGGAGAATTCAGCGCGCGGCGAGTAAAAACTTGAAGAATAGAATCATATCGCGCGGTTTGACCCAAAACGCGGGAGTCTGTTTGCGGTATTCGACGTAATCAGAAAAGCGCGTTAGCGCTTCTTTTTCTTCGACGAGTCTAACCCAGCCAAAGAATCCCAGCGGTAAAAGAAGCGCAAAACTCAAAGCGTAAATTCCTGTGTTGAGCAGCGCAAGTCCTATGCCGACGCGCATCGCGCCTGCGTAAACGGGATGGCGCAGGATTTTATAAATCTCCGTGTTGATCATGCGCCCTTCTCTGGGATGATAAACGTAGAGCATCGCGAGGTTATCCAAGCCGAAGGTCAGCGCGGAACGAAGCCACAAGACCGCGCCGATGACGACCCAATACCAGCCGAGAATATGCGCGGCGGTTATGATTTTTGGCTGCGTGAATTTTGGTCCGTTCATGTAAGCGATGTGCGCGATGGCGGCAAAAATAATCGCAATGCCGGGAAAGATAAAACGCAGCGCGACGTAATGATATGCGTCTTCTTTGTATTTTTCGATAAAATGTTTTTTCTGCGTGAAGATGCGGCTGACTAAAAGAAAGCCCAGCGCAAAGACAACAATCTCGCTGTCAAGCGTCCACGTTGGGATGTTGTCGGAGATGATGAAGTAAGCGGTCGTCAGCGCGAAGAAACCAAACGCAATGCCGAAAAATTTAAGCCTTCCGCCCGTTGAATTTAATTCAGGGATGTGTTTTGCGAGCGCATCCAAACCTTTGATATTCATAGCAACCGCCTCTTATCAATTACCAATCACCAATTACCAATCACGCGCTTCTAGTCCGCCGCGACAATTTGTAAATCCGAAACGCGTATCTTCGCGTTTTTCAATTCCTCAAAACTCAACTTGGAATTGTCCAAGCCGTATTTTTCTGAGACGCGGCTGTACAACGCATGATACCCCGCTTTGACCGTCGCCTCCCAATTCAAACCGAGTTGATTTGCGAGGTTGCGCAGCGCATTGACGTCTTCGCCTTCAATCTCGACAAAAGTTCCGTAAGGCAATTCGTCAAGCATGATGTGAAGGTCATGCAATTCATACGTCGCGCGGAATTTTTCGTAAAAGACGACAACTTGAAATCCCAGCGCCTCCAAAAATTGTTTTGCGCTCTCAAAATCTTCCACCGCGAATTCAATCTCTCTGCGGCTGGCTACGCCGTCATCCATCTCCACGCTGGGACCTTTGAACGTGAAGCGCGCTTTGTCGTCTTGCCTTAAGCGCAACACGCGCTGACTTTTTCGCAAGTCGTTATTTTCCGTATCGAAGCGGAAATTGATCTCATGCGCGCGCGGCTGAATCAAACGCGCCTTCAATTCAAGAAGGCGCGTTTCGATCTTGCCCAGATTTTTCACATAGAACTTAACTTCGGTTTCGCGTCCGTTCATAGAATTATCTCAAACTGACAGTCGCCTTAAAGGCGACTGTCAATTATTTGGTTAATGCACACTCAACAGCGTTTGTTTTTGCTCCACGCTCTCGCCCGCTTTCACGCGGATGCGCCCCATCACGCCGTCGCGCGGGGCTTTGAGTTCGTTTTGCATTTTCATGGATTCGAGAATCAAAATCACTTGACCTTTTTTTACTTCCTGTCCTTCTTCCACAGGCACCGCGACGATCAGTCCGGGCATCGGCGCTTTGAGATGGAACTCGCCGCCCTCGACAACGCCGCCGCCCGCCGCCGCTCTTAATCTTTTTTCGCGCTCGTCCTCGACCTTCACTTGATACTGCCGCCCGCGCAACAACACTTCCAAATCTTCTTCGCCCTGATAGACAAAAGATTCATAAGACTTGCCGTCTAAAATGATGGAGAAAACAGGCTGCCCGCTCACCGATTCAAAATCCACTTCCAACAAGCGCTCGCCGACGCGAATATGATGCGCGTCCACGACCTCAATCTCAAATTCTTTATTGTCAATCGTTGTAATATATTTCATGCGTTAACCTCAATCGCAAATCGTTAATTGACTAGCGGTGCATTCTTTCCCAACGTCCCACCCACTTCCAGTTTGAAGTGTCGCGCGCGT
>JAVHOY010000246.1:1326-4402 GCA_036170295.1 bacterium | reverse complement strand
CGGTGCATTCTTTCCCAACGTCCCACCCACTTCCAGTTTGAAGTGTCGCGCGCGTTGCGGCGGACAATATTCGCGTTGCGTTCCGTTTGTTGATGCGCGACCAGCGTCGCCAGAATCGCCGCGATTTCAAAATTCTTCGCGCGCGCTTCCGCCGCTTCGTCCATCGAAAATCTTTCCTCGATAAAGCGCGTATCATATTGACCGCCCATGAAGCGATGCGAATCCATCAGCGTTTGGTGGAAGGGAATATTCGTCCTCACGCCGACGATGCGATATTCTTCCAACGCGCGGCGCATTCGCAAAATGGCTTGTCCGCGCGTCTCGCCCCAGACAATTAACTTTGCGATCATCGGATCGTAATACGGCGTAATCTCAAAGCCGGGAAACACGCCCGTATCCACGCGCACGCCGGGACCCGTCGGCGCGAGGCTGTGCGTAATGCGTCCAGTGGAAGGCATGAATCCATTGAACGGGTCTTCGGCGTTGATACGACATTCGATGGCATGTCCGTTTGATTTTATATTTTCTTGTTTGTAACTCAACTGCCTGCCGCGCGCGATGCGAATTTGCTCGGCGACAATATCCACGCCCGCGACCATCTCCGTGACGGGATGCTCGACTTGCAAGCGCGTGTTCATTTCAAGAAAATAAAAGTTGCGATTTTTATCCACCAAAAATTCAATCGTGCCCGCGTTGACATAATCCACCGCTTGCGCCGATTTGACCGCCACGCTGCCCATCTTTTCGCGCAAGTCGTCGTCCATAAAAATCGAAGGCGATTCTTCCAATAGTTTTTGATGACGGCGTTGAATGGAACATTCGCGCTCGTTGAGATGAACGACGTTGCCGAATGAATCCGCGAGAATTTGAAATTCAATATGGCGCGCGCCCTCGATCAATTTTTCGAGATACACATTGCCGTCGCCAAAAGCGGATTCCGCTTCGCGTCTTGCGGAGGCGAGCAAGGTCGGCATCTCTTCGATGTTTTTAACTTCGCGCATTCCTTTGCCGCCGCCGCCCGCCGTCGCTTTAATCAACAGCGGAAAACCAATCGTCGGCGCGAGGCGCAACAAATCTTCGTTGGTCCTATTGCCCACGTCTTCGGTGCCGGGCACAATCGGCACGCCCGCTTTGATGACCGTCGCGCGCGCCTTGCCTTTATCGCCCATCGCCGCAATGGACGAAGGATTAGGACCGATAAACTTAATGCCGCGCTCGCCGCATTGTTCCGCAAAATCTTCGCGCTCGGCGAGAAAGCCATAACCGGGATGAATCGCGTCCGCGCCCGATTTTTTCGCCGCCTCAAAAATTTTATCCGCGCGCAAATAGGATTCGCGCGAAGGCGCGGGACCGATGAGATACGCTTCATCCGCATAGCGCACATGCAGCGCGTTGCGATCCGCTTCCGAAAAAACAGCGACGGTTTCCAGCCCAAGTTCGCGGCAAGCGCGAATCACGCGGACGGCAATTTCGCCGCGATTGGCGACCAGAACCTTATTGAACATCGGCGATTTTTTTGATTTCATGCTCATAGCGGAATATTTCCATGTTTCTTGGCGGGATTCGAATCGCGCTTGTTGCTTAACATTTCGAGCGCGTTGATCAAATGCGGACGAGTCTTTTTTGGCTCGATGACTTCGTCCACATATCCGCGCTGCGCGGCGACATACGGGTTGGCAAATTTTTCTTTATACTCCGCGACCAATTCCGCTTTGCGTTGAACGGGGTCGTCCGCCGCGTCTAATTCTTTGCGGAAGATAATGCTCACCGCGCCGTCGGGTCCCATTACCGCAATTTCAGCGGTGGGCCAGGCAAAGTTCACGTCGCTGCGAATGTGCTTTGAAGACATCACGCAATACGCGCCGCCGTAGGCTTTGCGCGTGATGACGGTCAACTTCGGCACGGTGGCTTCGCAATAGGCGTAAAGCAATTTTGCGCCGGAACGAATGATGCCGTGATGTTCTTGATTTGTGCCGGGCAAAAATCCGGGCACGTCTTCAAACGTGATAATGGGAATATTGAACGCGTCGCAGAAGCGCACAAAACGCGCGGCTTTTTCGCTCGCGTCAATATCCAACACGCCCGCCAAGACCGCCGGTTGATTCGCTACAATGCCGACGGAGTGACCGCCCAAGCGCGCAAATCCCACCACAATATTTTGCGCGTAATTTTCGTGGATCTCAAAGAATTGACCGTTATCCATAATCATGCGGATCGCGTCTTTGATGTCGTAAGGTTTGTTCGCGTCGTCGGGGACGAGATTGTTTAATTCTTCGTCCATTCGCAAAGGATCGTCGCTCAAAACAAAAGGCGCGTCTTCCATATTGTTTTGCGGCAAATAACTCAGCAATTTGCGGATGAGATACAACGTGTCGGCTTCGCTGTCGGCGGCGATATGACACACGCCGGATTTTTCAGAATGAACCGCCGCGCCGCCGAGTTCTTCCTGCGTCACTTCTTCGCGCGTCACAGTTTTGACGACGTCGGGACCCGTCACAAACATGTAAGAAGTTTCGCGCGCCATGAAAATAAAATCGGTCAACGCGGGAGAATAGACCGCGCCGCCCGCGCAAGGTCCCATGATGGCGGAGAGCTGCGGGATGACTCCCGAAGCCATCGTGTTGCGTAAAAATATATCCGCGTAACCGCCAAGCGCGACCACGCCTTCTTGAATCCGCGCGCCGCCCGAATCATTCAAACCGATAATCGGCGCGCCGTTCTTCATCGCCATATCCATAATCTTGCAAATTTTTTCGGCGTGAACTTCGCCAAGACTTCCGCCGAAGACGGTGAAGTCTTGCGAGTACACATAAGTAAGCCGCCCCTCGATAGTTCCCCAACCTGTGACGACCGAATCGCCGGTGATTTTTTGTTTATCGAGTCCGAAATCATGCGTGCGATGAACGACAAAAGAATCGACTTCGCGGAACGAGCCTTTGTCTAACAGCAAATCTAAACGCTCGCGCGCGGTCAATCTTCCTTTTTTATGTTGCGCGTCAATGCGGGCTTGACCGCCGCCAAGCCGCGCTTTTACTTTCAAATCATTCAATTGCTGGATTTTCGATTTTTTGCTCAT
>JAVHOY010000246.1:0-1226 GCA_036170295.1 bacterium | reverse complement strand
TTACTTTATCACTTTTTAGGCTCTTGCAAAAGCCATAGCAAACTCTTGCCGCCATATACATTGAAGCTGCTTATGTAAGGCGCAAATTGACTTTCATACGGCGAAGCGTCAAGCAGTTTCGTGTTAGAAAAAACGATCCTCACTCCATGTTCATATAAGTATGTCGGCGCTTCCTTTCTTTTCAACGCCTGAAAATAATCGTAGCTGTTGATCAAACCGTCCATGTTGACAATCACACGGTCTTTGATAAAGTAGCCGACATTTCCGCCGCCGGTCATACCGATCACGGCATTGGGCGGCGTGTTTGCTTCAAGGTAAGCGACAACTTCCATATATGGACGGTCAGCAGGGAAGAAATGATGCGGCATATTCGTCACGATGAATCCGCCGAGTATGAAAGCGAGATAAATTCCCGTCGCCAGCGACGCGGCTTGAAAAGTCAAGCGCAGCGGCTTGTATTTTTGAAGCGGCTTGAGTAGCAGGTCAATTACGATGCTGATGATAAATATGGACAGCAAAAGTTGACTCAGCCAATACCATTCTTTCGCGCCGCCGTAAGCCGTAGCCGTGTACGACAGCGTATGAATCCCGCCGCTGGCAATCAACGGGACGAGCGCCATATTTCTCACTGCGCGCAAAACGCGACGCGCATTGAGAAAAAACACGGCGAGGATAAACAGCGTCAAAGCCGCCATCACAATGTAATAACGTTCATCCTGCGTGTTCGCGCCGCGATACAGCGGCTTGATCCAAATCGCCAGCGCTTCCAAAGTTTGCGAAATCGGCTGCCATGTATTGTACGCGCCTCCGTAACCAACGCCAAAAAACTCAGCCCAATTCGCGGCGGGTTTATCATAGATCGTGTGCAACAAAGTTCCCCACCAGCGCTTCACCAATCCGCTGACGGGACTTGAAACGCCGAAAACGATTTTGTTGTACAGCATATAAACCGCAAGCGCGCCGCCCACCACGCGATAATAGACCCATGCTTCGGCTGACCAATTTTTGAAACTTAATCGCAACTCGTCAATTGGACTCGGCGTGGATAAATTGGGATTGATTTTTTTATTCCCGAACCAACGCGCAAAAAATCTGAGAGCGAGAACCAAACTAAAACTGAGAATCGCATCCACGAGCAGAGCCGCGCGCGGAAATTTTTCCACGACGCCAATCTGCGCCGCGATAATCATCACGCCCGAAAAAGCCGCCGCGCTCATCGCAGACGC
>JAVHOY010000245.1:0-8905 GCA_036170295.1 bacterium | reverse complement strand
TGAATTATATCCGCCCAAAGCCTATTATTACGGTTTTTTTCTAGCCACCCGACACTTTTATTTTTGGGACGCTGATGAACGCTGAATACGCTGAGTAAAACTGTTTTTTGATCGCGTTCTTTCAAAAAATCTGCGTTCATCTGCGTTTTTCAGCGTCCCATTTTCAAACTGTCAGGTGACTAGGTTTTTTTCGGCAATTTTCAATTAAAATTGCGTCGCCTTTCAATTCAGTTAACCCAAATTTTCTCAAACCACTGTATACTGGCGCGAGCGAGGTCAGCATGACTGAAAAGAAACCATCCAAGAAGACAGCCAAACGCAAAGAGCCAGAACGGGAAATTCAAACGGGCGACGAGAGCGTCGCAGTCGGCGGCTCAATTACCGACAGCGCCATCATTCATGGACAAACCATCGTGTTTGCAGATCGCTTTTGGCGCGACCTCAAGCCCGCCATGCCCGCCGCTCAACTGCGCGAATGCACCGCCGCGTATCTCGCTTATCTCACAGACCGCCACTATTATCTCAGCCTCAAAGGAATGGGCGTTTCAGACCGCGTCCCGCTCAAATTGAAACTGCTCGATCTTTACGTTCCGCTTAAGGCGCGCATGGAATTGCCCGAAGGCGAAACGTGGAACCGCGAGCTCAGCGTTGCCGGGCGCAAAGTGGCGGATGAAGACCACGAACTTTTGCACTTCGGCGAGCCGACTCCGCTTTTGAACGTTTTACAAAGACATTCGGGAGTCGTCGTCTTGGGCGATCCAGGCGCGGGGAAAACCACCTTCGTAAAATATCTCGCCTTGCGGCTCGCGCGCGGAGAAGGCAAACAAATTGGGCTGGATGATTATTTGCCAATCCTGCTGCCGCTCGCCGCATTCGCCAACGCGCTGACCGCGCGCGATATTCGCCTTGACGATTTCATCGCGGAATATTTTGCCGGCATCGGCGCGGATTTGCCCATCGGCGAAATGTTAAAAGAGGCGTTGAACGCCGGGCGCGCGCTGATTCTGCTCGATGGGCTGGACGAAGTCCGCGATATTGGCGTGCGCAACATGGTCGTCGAGCGCGTGGTGGATTTCTTCGCCTTCCATCGGCGCGGGGGAAATAAATTTGTGCTGACCAGCCGCGTGGTCGGGTATCGCGCGGTGCGCCCTTCCGCTGAAGATTTAGTCGAATGCACCATCGTTGATTTTGAAGAAGACGAGATCGAAGAGTTCGTCAAGTATTGGACGAGCGCCATCGAAAAACAAGCGCAAGGCAATACCGCCGTCGCGCGCGCAGACGCGGAAACGGATCGCCGCGAATTGCTGGATTCTATTCAACAAAATCCCGGCGTGCGGCAGTTGGCTTCCACGCCTTTGCTGCTGACCATCCTCGCGTTGATGAAACGTCAGGGCGTGTCTTTGCCCGAACGCCGCGTGCAACTTTACGATCAATATGTGAACACGCTGCTCTCCACTTGGAATCGCGCGCGCAGTCTCAGCGGACGCGCGCCCGGACGCGACATTGACGAAATTCAAACGCTGCGAATCCTTGCGCCGCTGGCGTTGTGGATGCACGAAGTCAGTCCGGGCGTCGGCTTGGTGGGGCGCGAAGATATGCGCCGCAAACTCGAAGAACTTTTTCTGGAACGCAGCGACGCGTCGCCGCATCAGGCTGCGCGTCAATTTTTAATTGACGTGCGCGAACATGCCGCGCTGTTGCTTGAACGCGGACCCGGCGAGTATGGTTTCATCCACTTAACCTTTGAAGAATATCTCGCGGCGGTTGCGCTGGCTTTGAAGGGACAAGGCGATTCTAAAACGATCATCGAAACCCTCTCCGCGCATGTAAGCGAGCAATCTTGGCGCGAAGTGACTCTGCTGACCATTGGCTATTTGGGCATTCGTCAACAGTTGCCCAAAGTGGCGGGCGAGGTTGTCGAAGCGTTGGTGGATAATCAACCTGGACCTGCGGGCGAAGCAGTGGCGCTTGCAGGCGACGCCGTGTTGGATACCTGGCCCGGCGGCGTGTTGCAACAAAGCAAGGATCGCGTTGTTCAAGCTCTGTTGACCGCCATGCAAGACGGCGCGATTCGCCCAGAGTTGCGACGACACGCCGGGCTTTTGCTTGGGCGGCTCAAATGGCAGCCCGCGGATCTTGATCGCTTTGCAGAAATTTCCGCAGGCGGGTACAAATCGGGAATCAAGAAAGACCTGAAAGAAATTCCGTATATGTATTTCATCGGCAAGTATCCCGTCACCAATATTCAGTTTGCGCGCTTTGTTAAGGAAGACGGATACCAAGCCCGCGAATATTGGAGCGACGAGGGGTGGGAATGGCGCACGGGAAAATACGATTCGCGTACGCTTGAATCTGTGGCGCGCGATTGGCTTGAACACCGCCCCGCGCCAAAAAGAAACGCGCCGTACTATTGGCACAGCATCGAGTTGAGCAATCCCATTGTGCCTGTGGTGGGCGTCAGTTGGTTTGAGGCGGAAGCCTATTGCAATTGGCTTTCTAAAAAAATCGTCGCCGTGCCGGAAGGATATACCATCCGCTTGCCGAAGGACGACGAATGGGAACGCGCCTCGCGCGGCGAAGACGGGCGCGAATATCCGTGGGGCGAAGGATTCGATAAAGCCGCCGCAAACACATGGGACAGCGACGCGACAGGCTCGGGGCTTGGCGGCACAACGGCGGTCTGCGCGTTTCCTCAAGGAGTCAGCCCGACGGGCGCGTATGATATGAGCGGCAACGTTTGGGAGTGGACGCGCTCATGGTATGATGACGACAAAAAATATCGCGTGGTGCGCGGCGGTTCGTGGATCGGCTATCAATGGTTCGCGCGCTCGACATTCTGCAATTGGTCTACGCCGTTGATGTTCAACGACGATCTTGGTTTCCGCGTGGCGATTGCGCCGAAGGAATAGGTAATTGGTAATTGGTGATTGGTAATTAGGAATTAGGTTGGAGGAATCATGGCAAATAAAAATAAACGTAAATTGATCACAGGCAACGGCGGCGTTGTGATTGGCGGCAGTGTGCAAGGAAGCAACATCGTCGTTGGAAACGGCAACACTGTTTCCAATCAAAGCGTTAATGTCGCGCCGCTGTTTGAAGAACTTTATGATTATGTGGAGAAGCATCCAAAACTTCAGCGCGGAAAGAAAGAGGATGCGAAGTCGGAACTTCAGGAGATTCAAACCGCGCTTGAAGAACCCAAGCCCGACGAAGGCTTTATTGCGCGACGCTTTCGCAACATCCAACGCATGTCGCCAGATATTGCGGATGTGGCGATTAAGACGCTGCAAAATCCAATCGGCGGCGTAGCGGAAGTTATCAAACGCATTGCAAAAAAAATGGCGGAAGAAGCCAAGTAAAAAATGAGGGTTGAAGATTTTGAGGGCGGGCGTCGCGGCAGTTGTTAATACGTCCCCGAAAAATATTCCGAAATTAAAGATGTGAGATCGGCGCTGGTATGTTCGCGCGCGACGGCAAAGAAGTCGTATGAAGTTGCGCGTCCGCGCGAATAGCGGGCGGCGTAATCTTTGATGAAGCGAAAAAAATCGTCGTCGCCCATTTGCGCGCGCAGGTCTTCGATGAAATGCGCGCCGTTAAGATACACGGCGTTGGTGTAGCTGCGAAAAGTCGGCTGGCTATAAATTGTTGAATCCACATACCCGGCGGGACCAAAATAATCCACGCGGAACTGCCACCACCAATCGCCGTATTTGGGATAATCGTATTCGTAAAAAATTTTCTCGCTGTAAGTCGCCAGCGCTTCGTCAAGCCACGGCTCAAGCGCCTGATCGTTTCCCACCAGCCCAAACCACCATTGATGCGCGATCTCATGCACGCCGATCGTCGTGAGGTTGTTCTTCGCGCCGCCGCCGTACTGCTCGTAAAAATTGGACGAGATAAAAACCAGCCCATCGTATTCTTCTCCGTCGTGAATATCTGTTTCAACAATAGCAAGCGTTTGATAGGGATACGGCGCGAACTTCGCGTCGAAGAGATCAATTTCATGCGTCGCCGAATATAGAATGCTATCCGCTGCGGATTTGTATCCGCTGAAATAATATGCGCGAATCACTGTCGTCCCCGACGCTGATTCTGCAACCAAGAATTCGGCGCTCGCGGAGATGGCGAACGTGCGCGCGCCGTACATGCGATAGCGAGTCCATTCGCCGTTGGCTTCTGCGGGCGCGCTCGCAGCGATGATTACATCGGCGTCGGTTTTGATATTGACTTCAATGTCCGATGAATCATAAACAAGATGCTCGCCAAATGAAACGGGATCATGCAAGACCCAGCCGTTGTTGTATGGAACGATGAATGGATACCAATCCACAAGGTTAATTTGGTTGAAGTCGTAGCCAAATAAGCCGCTTCCCTTATCAGGAATATTGAGCGTGAAACTTAATGTCAATGTGGTTGCCGCGCCTGCGGCGAGTTGTTGCGGAAGATTTAACGTCAGACGCTGATCGCTGAGATCAAAGTTATTTATCGCGGCGTTATCTTGCGTGAGCGAAGCCAAGACGAATGCGCCTGTCCATCTATTGGGTTGAACGGATAAAACAATATCGGATAGCGCGACGCCGGTATTGTTATAGTAGCGGATGGTCTCGTCCACGTTGAGCGTGTGCGCTTTGAAATCCAATGTTGCGAAGAGGATGTAATTTGTGCGCGAGGGATTCTCAGGCGTTGGCGCAGATTGAGTTGGCGGAATCAATATCGGCGTAGGCGGCAGCGCGGTATCGGTGAAAGTAAAAATCGGCGCGGGAGTTAAAGTCGGAAGTTCGGTAATGATCGGCGTGGGAGTCGCATCCGATGGTTGAAAAGGCGTGGTGGTGGGCGATGCGTTCGGCGCTTGCGTAATCAAAACGAAGGGCGCGAAAACTTGCTGCGTTGGCGTGGAGGTGGGCGCGGCGCATGATGAAAGAATCAGCACAAGCAGGACGACGAATGTCGCGTTACGATTAATAGACATTGCGGAAGTATTGACGCACGAGATCGGCGTAGTCGGTTTGAGTGTGGGTTTTTAGAATGCGAAAAAAGTCATTGGCGGTGAATATCTTGTTTTGTCCCTGAACGAGGTAATCTTGTAGAAAAGCGAAGAAGGCTTCGTCGCCGATGCGCGCGCGAAGGTCTTGAAGAAAATGCGCGCCTTGTAAATAGACTGTTACTCTATAAGGCTCAAAACCTTTTGCATCATAAATAGGAATATCTATAAAGCCTTCGGGTCTGAAAAAATCAACGCGGTATGGCCACCACCATTCTTTAATAACTTCTGGATGGATATTTTCATAATAAATTCGTTCAGAGTATGTTGCGAGACTTTCATCTAACCAAGGTTGTTGTGCCTGATCATTCCCAACCTGTTCAAACCACCATTGATGCGAAGTCTCATGCGCTCCAATAGAAATGAGATAACTTTTGGGCGTGCCGTCATATTGTTCGTAATATAGCGGGGAATGATAATAGAAGGCGGAATACTCCATACTATCTTTAAAATCCGCCATTACAATTGAAAGCGTTTTATGTGGATAAGCGCCAAAGCGTTGACTAAATACTTGCACAGCTTCTGCGCTTGTCTGTAACACGGCTTGACCGGCAAGTTTGCTCAACGGGAAGTAATAGCTGGAGACGGTCACATCGCCGACTTGCATACTGGAGACTTGAAACTCGCGGCTGGCTGCGATGGCAAAGGCGCGCGCGGCGCTGATCGTGTAGCGGGTTGAATCCGTTTGCGCTTCGGCGAATCCGCTTGTGGCGACGACGGGCGCGTTGGCGGGGTCTGTAAATTTGAGATTCACTTCATAATCCGCCGAGTCATAAACGAGATGTTCGCCGTAGAAATAGGGTTGATTCAAAACCCATTCGCCGTTGATGTACGGCACAACAAACGGATACCAGTTGACGAGATTTAACTGATGCTTGGTGTATCCATAAATGCGCGGACGCGCCACGTTGGGATCTTCCTGTTCGGCGAAGGGCAACGTCAGCGTGTATTGGATGTTGATGTTCAATACGCTTTCGGCTTTGAAAAACGAAGACAGCGCGATGTCTAATCTTTGTCCCGCGAGCGTGTAAGTGGTAATCGGCGTTCCGTCAATTGAAATTTGCGTCAGCGTAAAACTTCCGTCCCAAAGGTTTGGCTCCACCGCAAGCGTCAGCGCGTTGAGTTGATTCCCCGTGTGATTAGGATATTGAATCGTCTCATTCACCGCGACGGTATTCGCGTCGTAGTCAATGGTTGTGTCGAGCGTATATTTTGCGCGTTCAGGCGCGGGGATGTTCGTCGGCGTGGGGAGCGGCGTGTTTGTGGGAATTGGAGTCAACGTCGGCACGGGAATCTTCGTAATTGTCGGCGCGGCGGTAGGCGTTGCGGTTGTTGTGAAAGAAGAACAGGATACTAAAAAGGAAAGCAGAAAGAGGGAAAGAAACTTGAATGGGGCGATAGTTTTGTTTTGCATGGGCTGTATTCTAACAAAAAAAGAAAATCCTTTGAATCAAAAACCGCCAGACTTGCCTAATTAGCAGAGCCGGCGGTTTTTGATTTTTAGTAGCGGGGGCAGGACTTGAACCTGCGACCTTCGGGTTATGAGCCCGACGAGCTGCCACTGCTCCACCCCGCATCGCTTAGCTTAAAGATATTACCATAGTAAACATAAAAGCGTCAAGCAAAGTTGAAAATCTTGACGCTTGTTATCGCGCATCGTCCAGATTGAAATAATTCTTCAAGAAAAATATTTGTTAAGAATGGGTGTATAATGGCGCAACCTTAACAAAAGACAATCTCAAAAATTCTTCGTTAAGAAAATCATATTCAAACGACAACAGGTATTATCGCTCGCCTATTATGAAGACTACAACGCTTCTGGTTATAGAATCCCGACACGCTGAAATCCCTTCTTTTGCATCAGACCTACAGAAGAAGGGATTTGACGTACAAATCGTCAAAAACGGCAATCAAGCGCTTGCGCGGCTGAAAGAAGTCAGCCCGAGTTTGGTGGTGATCAATGCCGCTTCGTTGAGAAGCACGGGCTTGCGCATTTGCCAATCCATCCGCGAGAAAGACGCGAAGATGCCAATCGTCCTTATTATTGAAAATGAAGGCGACGTCAACAAGGACGCAGCAGACGTGGTATTAGGACTGCCTTTCACCGTTCAAAAACTTACCAATCGCATCAAGCCGCTTTTGCCCGGCGATGGAAAAAATGTTTTACACATCGGCGCCATTCGCCTTGACCTTGATAAACGCCGCGTGCGTTGTTTGGGAAAAAGTTCAAAATTAACTCCGCGCCTTGTGACGCTGTTGCAGTTATTGATGGAAAAACACGGCGAAGTCGTGGAACGCGAACCGCTCTTCAAAAAAGCGTGGGAGACGAATTACACTGGCGATACGCGCACGCTTGACGTTCACATTTCATGGTTGCGTCGCGCAATCGAGATTGACCCCGAGAATCCAAAATTTCTCAAGACCATTCGCGGCGTGGGGTATAGATTAGACATTTAGTTGAATTTGTTTTCCTTGAACCGTCACCAATCGGACGCAGACCTTGCGCCCGATTTTTATTTTAAGCTCAAGCGGAAGTTCCCCGCTGCGCGCCTGACGTTGAGCCTGCGCGGCGCTGCGAAATATTTTGCCGTCCCAATTTGGATCCACTTCCCAAAAATCTATATCAAGAGAAGTATCAAGTGAAATGGCATTGGCGGTAACGCAGACCTTTGTATTCTTTGCTCCATAAGTGGTTTTATCTTTGATGGAAACATCGCGCTCAATTGAAAACACAGCGGGGGTTTCAGCCAGCCGACTGCGCGCGGTGCGAATGGCGCGGATAGACTCGTCGCAGGCGACGAATTTGCGTCCGTTCTTTGCGGCGACCAAAGCGGTTGTGCCTGAGCCGCAGAAAAAATCCGCGACGAGATCGTCTTTGTTTGAAGATGCAAGAATGACGCGCTGAAGCAAAGATTCGGGTTTTTGCGTTGGGTAGCCCGTGCGTTCATTATGTAAGCGCGCGACAACAGGAAAATACCACCAGTCTTCCGGAACTTTTCCGCGCGCCAGGTTGGGAACTTTGCCAAAGCCCGCCTTCGCCGATTTGAAAGTATTCACTGTGTTGGGACTATACGGCTCGCGCACAGCGTCGGCGTTGAAAACGTAATCCTTGCTTTTTGCGTAAACTAAAATTGTGTCGTGTTTGCGATTGAAGGCAGTCTTAATCGGAGAAGGTCCGTGATATGTCCAAATAATTTCGTTGATAAAAACGCCGTTTGCGCCGAAGAGTTCGTCGAGAATTAAACGCGCATAAGCGTCGGCGTGCCAATCAAGGTGAAGATATAAAGTCCCATTTGGGGCAAGCAGACGAACCATGAGCGTGAGGCGTTCATAGAGAAACTGCAAATAGGAATCCAGATCGAGCCAATCATCTTGATAGCCTTCGGCAAGTTTCCATTTTTCGGGCTTGCGCGAATCTTCTCCCCTGCCGATGCGCGTGTGAAATTTTCGGTTGGTGAAAAACGGCGGGTCGGCATAGATGAGATTGATGCGATTTTCGTATTCAGGCAACAATGCAGACATGACGGAAAGGTTATCGCCAAGAATCACTCTGCCGCTAGAATGAGACTTGGGGTAGCCGAGTCCATGCGGATATAGAATCGAATCGAGAATCAAGGAAGCAGCCTCGTGGGAGTCGAGTTCGCGTTTTCCTTTCCAGTTAAGTGAAGGCATGAGGGGTTGTCAAATTACGGGGATGAGAATCCATACGCGAGCGGAAATCCACAAAAAGAATTAATAGTGAGTTTCCACTCGCGTGCCAATGCCGTGATGATTGGCGATGGCGTCGGCAGTGTGATCGGGTTTCGCCCAGCGGAAAATCCAGTTGGCGTCGCTGTTGCGCATGTTGACGCAACCGTGACTCAT
>JAVHOY010000244.1:0-1981 GCA_036170295.1 bacterium | reverse complement strand
TAGTCAGTTGTATGAGACGCAGTTTAGAGCGACATAAGATACAAAGAGACCAGTCGTAATGTGCGGCTGGTCTCTTTGTGATAAAGCGTTGACAGACAAAAACCTCTATTTCTCCGGCGGTTGAGATGGAGTCTCTGGAGTCTTTGGCGCGACTTGCGCTTCTTGAGATTGAGTATTCTTCTTGATCTGCTTGAGCCTGTCTTTCTGCTCTTTCTTGCGTTTCTTTGCCAATTCCTTCTGACGTTTCTCGTATTGATAATTTACTTTAGCCAACTTAACATCCTTTCATCTTATAGATTGAATTCGATAAATCATTATAGCGCCCCTGACAAGCCGTTTAACGTTTAACGTCGGCAAACTCGTCCTTCACGCGCTTGAACGTATCCTCAAGCGCTTCGGGCAACACGCGCGTATCGCCCAGCGACGACATAAAATTTGTGTCCCCGCTCCAGCGCGGAACGATATGAATATGAACATGCCCCAGCACGCCCGCGCCCGCCGCTTCGCCGATATTTACGCCCATGTTAAATCCCTGCGGCTTATAGATTTTTCGCAACACGGTCATGCACTGCGACGCGAGTTCCATCATCTCGGCGCGCGTCTTTGAATCTAACGCTTCGAGATTAGGCTGATGCTCAAACGGAATGACCATCAAATGCCCGCTGGTATAAGGATAGCGATTCAAAATGACGTACGCGAGCTCTCCGCGAAACGCGATGAGATTCTCCGCGCTGTCCGATTTGGCTTGCTCGCTGCAAAAAACGCAGCCGTCAATTTTTTCGTGCTTCTCGATATATTTCATGCGCCACGGCGACCAGAGATGTTTCATAGGGGAAAGGATGAGTGATGAATTATGAAAGATGAATTTGCGCGTTTGTTTTTCTTCAGGTTATTTCTCATACACTGTCATTATACCCAACCATTCAAAATTTTTGACGTTTTATTCATCCCTCATCCTTCATCTTTCATCCTTCCGAATTCACCCTTTTTATATTATCCTTCACTCAATGCAACCGACTTTATTCTCATCGCTTCATCTCACTGTTTCGCAACTCACCTTCCACATCCGCAAATCGTTGGAGAACGATCCGCAATTGCAAGATGTTTGGGTGGAAGGCGAAATCTCGAATCTTTCCAAGCCAAATTCGGGGCATGTTTATTTCACGCTGAAAGATAAGAACGCTTCGTTGCGTTGCATGATGTGGAAACCCGACGCGGCGCGTTTGCGAATCAACTTGCAAGACGGCATGGCAATCGAAGCGCATGGCAAAATCACGGTGTACGAACCGCAGGGAAGTTATCAACTGGCGGTCAATCTCATTCAACCCAAAGGCGAAGGCGCGTTGTATCAGGAATTTCTGCGGCTGAAAGCCGCGCTCGAAGCCGAAGGACTTTTCGACGCGGAGCGCAAACGCGCCATCCCTGAATTGCCGCGCAGGATTGGAATCGTCACATCGCAAACGGGAGCGGCTCTGCGCGATATGCTCAACACGCTGCGTCGCCGCCTGCCGCTCGCGCAAGCGCTTCTCGCGCCCTCGCCCGTGCAAGGCGTTGATGCGCCGCTTGCGCTCGTCAAAGCAATTCAATTACTCAATTACCAATTACCAGACGTAATTCTGCTCGCGCGCGGCGGCGGCTCCATTGAAGATTTGTGGGCGTTCAACGACGAGCGCGTCGTTCGCGCCGTAGCGGATTCAAACGCGCCAATCATTTGCGGCGTGGGGCATGAGACCGATTTCACGCTTTGCGATTTTGCCGCCGACCTGCGCGCGCCGACTCCCACCGCCGCAGCGGAACTCGCGACTCAAACCACGATTGACGATTTGCGCGAAGCGCTTTCCGCTTTCAATTCGCGCGTTGTTTCTTCAACCTTCATGTTGATCGCCGACCAGCGAAATTTGATCTCGTCTTTGATAACGCGCCTCAAATATGTTTCGCCTGAACGAAACATTCAATCCGAATATCAGCGCGTGGATGAATT
>JAVHOY010000243.1:0-1981 GCA_036170295.1 bacterium | reverse complement strand
CAAATCTTTCTTTCGCCGCAGAAGTTTTTTTCCTCAATCTCTGCGGCGAAGTTTGCGCATCAAAACAAATTTTTATTTTCCTTGACCCACTTAAACAATTTACTTACGCCTTCTTCCACATTGACCTTTGGCTTCCAGCCCAATTCTTTTTCGGCTTTGCGGATGTCGGCGTAGAAGACGCGCTGATCGCCGGGACGCCAATCGCCGCGCGAGACGGGAATCTGCGCGCCGAGCAATTTCTCCAACTTCGGTTGAAACTCCGCCCAAATGGACATGACGTTGTCGGGTCCGCCGCCGAGATTGTAGACTTGACCTTTGGCAACGTCAATTTTTTGGACGGCGAGATCGTACGCGTTGAGCAAATCATCCACAAATAAAATATCGCGGACTTGTTTGCCGTCGCCGTAAATGGCAATCGGCTTGCCCGTCGCTGCGGCGATGATAAACCACGCGACCCAGCCTTGATCTTCGACGCCGAATTGTCTTGTGCCATAGATGCAGGACTGACGATAGACAACCGACCGCAGACCATAAATGCGCGAGTAGTCGCGGACGTATTGATCGCCCGTTCCTTTTGAACACCCATACGGGGAATGAAAATCAAGCGGCTGCGTTTCGGGACACCCCTTCGCCAAATCTTTATAGCGCCAGCGCGTGGGTTCTTCAAACAATTCCACATCTTCCATGCCGCCGTAGACTTTATTGGTGGAGGCGTAAATGAAAATGGGATTGCGTCCCGATAGCCGCGCAGCTTCGACCGCGTTGAAAGTTCCCAGCGCATTGCATTCAAAATCGTCGCGCGGATTCGTAACCGATGTGGTTACCGCGACTTGCCCCGCAAGGTGAACCATCACGTCCGCGTCCTTTGCCGCGTCTTGGAGTTTTTGCGCGTCGCGCACATCGCCCACAATCATCTTGAACGAATTCGCGCCAAAGGTTTGCCGCAACCATTCAAGGTTGCGCGTGGTGCGCGAAAGATTATCGTAGACGGTCACTTTCGCTTCGCGGCTGCGCGTTAGCAATCGCTGAACGTAATTTGATCCGATAAACCCCGCGCCGCCTGTGATGAGATAGTTTGTCATGGGTTACTCTTCTTTTTTTCTAAAATCCATCAATTGCTTATAAACGCCCGAAAGCGTTTGACCTTCGCTGAGCAAACCGATTGTGCCGATGACTCCGCTGTTGAGATAGTTATACATGCGCGCCGCCAACGCGACCGCCAGCGCTGTGGATTGGTCGTGCGTGAGCAGAGTCAACGCGCCCGCGACCGCGCCTTCAAATGTGCCGATGCCGCCGGGCGCGGAGGGAATCGCGCCGCCGAATGCCGCCGCGCCGAGTCCGAAGAACGCCCAGATCCATTGCGCTTGCGGAAAGAACGCGGTCATAATTAGGTCATACGCCGCGAGCGCAATCGCCCAGTTGAGCGTCATCCAAAACATGAAGCGCAGAAATAACCAGCCGTCGGTGAGAACGCCGAGTCCTTGAAAAAATGATTCAAGAAAACTGCCGCCTATTTTTTGCAGCGAGGGAAACCAGCGCGCGCTGAATTTGTGGAAAATATCCAACGCCCATTGATTGTTGCGCGCGAGGACATACATCAGCGCCAAGCCGAATAACACAATGCCGCCGACAAGGTAAGCGATTTTTTCAGAGCCTTGCGCGCCGACCACATACGGCAGCGAGACGAGAAAGATCGCAGCCGAGAAAGCAAGGTCAAGCGCGCGTTCGATAAAAATGGTGGGCAATATCTCGCCGAAGGTCATTCCGCCTGATTTGCGACTTAAGAGAAATGCGCGTCCCACTTCGCCGAGACGGAAGGGCAAAAAATTATTCAGCAAATAGCCTTCGCCGACGGTGAACAATACGTCTTTGTATGTGGGTCTATCGCGCAATAAGGTTTGCCACACTTTGGCGCGGACGAACATCCACACAAAAGATAGCAGCGACGCAAGCGCAAGCAGACGATAATCCGCGTGACGCA
>JAVHOY010000242.1:0-9049 GCA_036170295.1 bacterium | reverse complement strand
TTTATTCTTGTGTAGGGAGAATGACCGTAAACGCCGAACCCTTGCCCACTGTTGATTCAACCCAAACGCGCCCCTGATGACTATCCACAATAGACTTGACGATTGCCAGCCCTAACCCAGAGCCTTCCACACTATCGGGCGCATTGGTGGCGCGGAAGAATTTTTCAAATATGCGGTTATGTTCTTCGGGAGGAATGCCGGGTCCCGTATCTTCAACTTTGAAAATAATTTGCTTATCCTTCATAAACAGATCCGCCTGCACCCTGCCTTCGTCGGGCGTATATTTGACGGCGTTCCCAATCAGATTATCTATCATCTGGCGAATGCGAATCGGGTTGGCGCGCAAAGGCTGCATTTCAGGGTCTATATTTATAAGCAGTTTAATCCGCTTCTTTTTGATTTCGCCGTCGAACATATCCAGCGAATATTTCAGCACGTCTTCCATTTGGACAAGTTCGCGGCGCACGTCAAACCCCGACTCAAGCCGTCCCAAATCAAGCAAGTCGTTGATCAAGGCGGTGATGTGTTGAACGCCGCCTTGCAAGCGCCGCAAAAATTCCTGCTGACTTGCATTCAACGCGCCGGTGCGTTCTATTAATTCCGTATATCCAAGCACAGCCGTTAAGGGAGAACGCAGGTCGTGCGAAACGGTATGAATAAAATCGTTTTTCAGGCGATCAAGTTCTTTAAGGTAGGAAATATCCTGCATCGTGACCGCCGCGCCGATATTGGGAAGGGGCGTGTATTGCGCGTTGAAGACGCGCCCGTCGTCAAAATTGATCTCGTGATATTTTAGCGGCTCGTCGCTGGAGCGGGAGATTAATGCGTTTAAGTCGGCGTTGTGAATCACATCTTCAAGCGCTTTGCCGTTAATCTCTTGACCGTCCAATTTGAAAATTTCGCGTACGACGTTGTTGATGAGCAGGATATGTTTTTTTTCGTCCAGCACAATCACGCCGTCTTGAATATTCGCAATAATCGCTTCCAGTTTGACGCGTTCCGTTTCAGAGATTTGCGCTTTTTCGACGAGCGAAGACGTCGTTCGCTTTACTTCGCGGCGCAACCAATCTCCCAATTTTCGCGCGCGCGCAAGACTCTTTTGCACCTCGTCAACTATATCCGCCACCTTAAGCGGAGGATATAGATACCCGCTCAATCCCAGCTTCAACGCGGATTTTGCCATGCCGCTGGTATCTTTATCGGCGTACAAAATAATCGGCAAAGTGGGAAAACGCTCCAGCGCTTCCGCCGCAATAGATAATCCGTCTTGCTCCGCGAATCTTTCGCCAAGGATGATCAACGCGGGCGTCGCTTCTCGCGTGGATTTGTTCAACGCCGAAACGTCGTTGGCAACCGCAACGTCAAACCCTGCGGCGCTTAAGGCGCGCTGCATGAGATCCAATATTTGCGATGGATTTAATGCCAGCAGGATAAGGTCGTGTTTTCCCATAAATTATTTTGCGGGGACGATTGTCTTTTCAGAAGAGCGCGCGAGCCGCTGCAAAGCCGCTTGCACAGATTCTAACGCTTGGCGCTGCTCGGCGTTGAGCGCGCCGGGCATTTCGGTCAACACCAAATTGAGCGGATAAGAGGCGGCTTGCACTTCATTGCGGATGGCTTCGCGCGCCGACTCAAGCGCGGCGTAGCGATACTTTTCGCCCGTGCGCGCAGTTTCGACGCTTTGCTCCAAAGCGCGGAATAATCGCGCGTTGACCAGCGAAATGGACGCGAAGTCCGCCATCGCTTCAAGCAGGCTCTGCGCTTCGCGCGTAAATTCGCGGTCTTCTTTTCGCGCCACAATTAACAATCCGATAACTTCCGCTTGAATTTTGATCGGGATCACGCCCACCGATTTGCCCAACGCCGCGACCTTAAATTTTTGCAGCGCCGCGCCGTGCATCGTCAGACTTTCTCCCGAAAGCGTCACTAACGAACTGACGCCGTCGTCCATCGGCTGATTCATTTTTTTCGCCCACGCTTCGGGCAGATTAAGATGCGCGCGCAGCAGGTAAATATTATTGCGCTCGTCGCGCGACATCAGCCAGCAAATATCCGCTTCGGCGACTCGGCGCGCGCTTTCAAGGATGCGATCAAACAACACGCGCTGATCCGTAACCGATACGACCGCCTTCGCGGTGGAAAGCATAGTCGTCAGGTCGCGCAAACGACTCTGCAATTCTTCGTTCATCTTCTTCAATTGGCGGTCAAGTTTTTGACGTTCGCGGGCTTCCTGCGTTTGACGCAAAGCGCGTTCCACAATCGAAACGACTTCCGCGTCGCGCAGGGGCCAGAAGATGACGTCTGCAGCGCCGAGTCGGAAGGCGTGGATCGCGTCGGTTTCTTGTCCCTTTTCGGCGATGATGATTACAGGCGACTTAACGCCCTGCGAACTCAACGCCGCCAGCATATCTTTTCCGCTTAAGCCGGGCAGATTTAAGTTTGCGAGGATCAAATCGGGGGGAGTTTGAAGCGCGTTCTTCAACGCCGAAGCCGCATCTCCAACCACCGTCACTTGATATCCAAGCGGTTGAAGCGCCTGCCTTCCGATCAAATCGGCAATGTCTGGATCGCTTTCAACAATAAGAATTTGTTCCCCGATAGTCATAATGTTTTCCTTGTTTTGATTTTATCGCTTTCGATTACAATCCTTTTTATGGACTTCGCTGATTATAACATTGCAATTGTTATCCCCGCCTATCGCGTGGAGCGCGAAATCGAATCTGTGTTGCGCGAAGCGCCCGATTTTATCAGACACATTATCGTTGTGGACGACGCTTCGCCCGACGCTGTTTCTCGCCTTGTATCTGACGCGGCAAAAACGGATGGGCGCATTACGCTGATCCGTCACGCGCAAAATCAGGGCGTAGGCGGCGCGATGGTCACGGGCTTTCGCAAAGCGCTGGAACTTGGCGCGCAGATCGTCGTCAAATTGGACGGCGACGGGCAAATGGATTCGGCGTACATTCCCGCGTTGATCGCGCCGCTGATTGCGGGCAAAGCCGATTATGTCAAAGGCAACCGCTTCCGCGATTTCGAGTCATTGCGACAAATGCCTTTCATTCGGCGCGTGGGAAATTTAGGATTAAGTTTTCTGACCAAAGCCGCCACTGGTTACTGGAATATTTTTGACCCAACCAACGGATACTTCGCCGTTCACGCAAAAATCCTCGCGCAACTTCCGCTTGATAAAATAGATCGCGGCTATTATTTTGAAACTTCCATGCTTTCCTATTTATATTTGCTCGACGCTTTCGTGTTGGACGTTCCCATTCCCGCGCGCTATCGCGGCGAAAATTCAAGCATGTCTATTCGGCGCGTGTTGTTTGAATTTCCTATCAAACTCGCGCGCACGTTGCTGCGCCGCATCATCCTAAAATATTTTATTTTCGATTTCTCAATGACGTCCGTTTATTTGCTGACAGGCATTCCGCTTTTGCTTTTTGGCTTGATCTTCGGCGTCGTCAAATGGATTCATTACGCCAATCTCGGAATCCCCGCGCCGACAGGCACGGTCATTTTGCCCACGCTTTCCGTGATTCTCGCCATTCAAATTTTGCTCTCCGCCATTGAAGTTGACATCAACGCCGCGCCGCGCAAACCAATTACAGACTTATTATGAACACACAAACTTTCAACGCATACAAAACCCGTTACCGCAACGCCATCCGCAAGGTCTTAGCGGAATCAGAAAAAGGTCGCCTTGACGAGTCTGGCTTCCCCGCCTACTCGCATCGCAACCCGTTTATCAACTGGCTGTTCTGGCAGCGCCTTCGCAAAGTGATGGAGCATATCGAAACGCCAACGCCTTACGAAAATATTCTCGACTTTGGCTGCGGCAGCGGAGTGATGCTCCCGTATCTTTCGCAGATTGGAAAACGAGTCTCTGCCATTGACGTGGATTTGATTCCGCTTGAACGCGCGCAAATCTATATTCCGCTCGCCTCAAACGTCAAAGTATTCGACGCGACAAAAACAACGCTCAACGATCTTCCTAAAAATTCTTTTGATCTTATCGTTGCGCTGGACGTGCTTGAGCATGTCAAAGATTTGCCGCGCGTGTTGAACGAACTTTTTGCGCTGCTCAAACCGCATGGGCGGCTAATCGTTTCGGGTCCCACTGAAAATATTCTCTATCAAATTGGGCGCAAACTCGCGGGTCCTGAATATTCGGGCGCGTATCACGAGCGCGGCGTCGCCGAGATCAAAAACGATATTGCGCGCATCGCAAAGATCAAACCGATTGCAACGCTTTATTGGTATTTGCCATTGTTTGAAATTTTTTCAGTCGCGCGCGATTGATTCCGCGCAATCAACATGGATTCGCTGCCTTACTTTTCTGGATTTCATCCCGCCGACGCTGATCCGCTTGCGCGATTTTTACCCGCGCTTGAAGAGGGAGTCATTTCCGCGTGGCTGGCGCGACAAAACTTGACGGGGAATTGGCTGCTCGATCCGTTTGGATTCTCGCCGCGCTTAGTTCTCGAAGCCGCGCGCAGCGGATATCGCGTACTTGTCACCGCCAATAATCCCGTCGCGCGTTTTTTGTTGGAGATGTTTGCCAATCCGCCCGCGCCATCTGAATTTGTCGCCGCGCTTGCCGATTTGGGCGCGATCAAAAAAGGGGACGAAAGACTCGCGGCGCATTTGCAATCGTTATATCTCACGCCATGTGAAAAATGCGAAAAACAAATTTACGCTCAATTTTTTTTATGGCGCAAAGGCGCGGAGGCTCCTTATGCGCGCGTCTATGAATGTAAACACTGCGGCGATTCGGGCGAGCGACTTGTCACTGAAGACGATACCGAACGCGCAAAGAAAATCGCCGTAACAGATTCTTTGCATCGCTCGCGCGCGTATGAAAAAGTAGTTTCGCTCAAAGATGATGACCGCGTTTACGCGGAAGAAGCCATCGCGCATTATTTGCCGCGCCCGCTTTACGCGCTGACCACCATCATCAATCGCTTGGATAGTTTGAATTTATCGCCTGAAAGAAAACGCGCGCTGACCGCGTTGATCCTCGTCGCCTGCGATGCGGGCAACAAACTTTGGTCGCCAGAACGCCCGCGCCCAAAACAGTTAAGCGTCTCGAATCAATTCCGCGAAAATAATGTTTGGCTCGCGCTTGAAAATGGAATCAAACTTTGGACGGAACTTGGCGCGCCTGTCGCTTGCGCGGTTTGGAAAAATAAAATTCCCGAAAGCGGCGGCGTCCTCATTTATGAAGGTCGCTTGAAAGACCTCGCGCTTGAAGTTAAAAAAGAAATTCCCATCGCGGCGGTCGTCGGTTCTGCGCCGCGACCTAATCAGGCTTTTTGGACTCTCTCCGCGTTGTGGGCGGGTTGGCTGTGGGGCAAGGAAGCCGTCGAACCGTACAAAGTTGCGCTGCGCCGCCGCCGATATGATTGGGCATGGAACGCCACCGCGTTAAGCGCCGCGTTCAATCACCTTAACGAATTGTTGCCCGATGGAATTCCGTTTTTTGCTTTGCTGCCCGAACCTGAACCCGCGTTTCTCACTTCCGTTTTTACGGCGGCAAACGCTTCGGGCTTTTCGCTGCAAAGCGTTGCAATGCGAACCGAGCAAGATTCCGTTCAAGCCGTTTGGCAAAGCGGACAAAAACAAAAACCGCAAAACGCGGACGTCGAAGTTTTGCGAAAAACGATTTATGAATATCTTGTCTCATGCGGAGAACCTGCCAGTTATTTGCACATCCACGCGGCGGGTTTGATTGCGCTGGCGGAATTAAACGCGCTCAAACAACCCGACCATGAATTTGATGAAGCGTTACGAAAGATTCCCGCGCTGTTTACATCCGCGTTGAAGGACGAGCGTTTTATCCATTATTCAACGGGCGAAAATATTGAGACAGGTTTATGGGGATTGAATTCATCAACCGCCAAAGAGTCGCTTTCAGATCGCGTGGAAATCGCGATTGTCACGCGCTTGCAAAAGAATCCAAACGCGGCTTATCTTGAAATTGAGAATGAGTTGAATCAAATTTTCACTGGATTGCTCACGCCGTCAAAGGGAATGATTTACGCGATGTTGAATTCTTACGCCAAAAAAGAATCGGATGCGTGGAAGTTGCGCGTCGAAGATTTTGCTGCGGCGCGACGCGCAGAGTTGAAGGATATTTCCGCGCTGATTGAATCCATCGGCAAAAAATTGGGATACCAAACGCGCAAAGCGGATCAACTTTTGTATTGGGATGAAAACAATAAGCCTGTTCTTTCGTTTTACATTCTTGCTTCGGCGTTGATTAGCCGCGCATTGGACGCGGCGCGCGAAGATACGATCATCGTCATGCCCGGCGGGCGCGCGGCGCTGATCGCATATAAACAGGAGCGCGATCCATCTTTGAAGGCGCGGATGAAGAATCGGCGGGTCGTAAAATATCGGTTATTGCGCGCTATCGCTGAACTTCAAGTGTTGACGCGCGAGTCCTTCATTGAGCAGATCGCAAACGATCCCGTTCAAAAATCCGACGGGCAGATGATGATGTTTTAACGTTTCGGACTCCAACGACTCCCGTCGTTGGAGTTCCAAAGTCTGGAGACTTTGGAATCCGATACCGCGAGGCTCTATGTTTAAAAAAATATTTTTTCTTCTTTCAATTTTATTGACATCCTGTATTTCCGTCTCCGTTGACGCGCAGCCGACGGGGCAAACAGGTTTTGTCACCTCAACTTTGCCGCCCACGAAATCTGGATTTGTTCCAGCTACGTTGACTCCAATTCCATTGGAAACGATTGCGCCGACGATTGCGATTACCATTCCTGCGAATTGCAAAGAGAGCGCGGTCTTATTGCGCGACGTGACCATTGACGACGGGACAAAATTAAAGGCGGGAGAAAAATTTACAAAGACATGGGAATTTCAAAACAACGGCACATGTCCGTGGGTCAATTACACGATCAAGTTTGCGGCGGGAGATCAAATGGGCGCGCCGCTTTCCGCGCCGATTGCGACGACGTTGGCGGGCGAGAAAAGACAAGTCTCTGTGGATTTGATCGCGCCTTCGACTGACGGCGCTTATACTGGTTATTTCACGTTGAATAACGCGAGCGGAAATGACCTTGCGATTGGAATCGAAAAAACATTTTGGGTGAAGATTGTTGTAGGCAACGCCGTTCCGCTGCCGACGACGAGCAACACGAGCGTCCCTTATGTGCCAAGCGGAAAGAATAACAACTGCGCGTACACGCCGAACGATGGATATATTCAGCAACTGATTGCGATGATCAACGCGGCGCGGAGCGAATCGAAATTGAAAACGCTGACGGTCAACGCGCAGTTGAGCGCCGCCGCGCAGAGTCACAGCGCGGATATGGCGTGCAATAATTTTTTAGATCACACCGGCTCGGACGGTTCATGGATCGGCGATCGTTTGTTGAGCGCGGGATATTCTTCGTCGCATTATTTTGAGATCATCGCCATTGGAAATCCGCAAGACGCGATGAATCAGTGGGCGGCGGATAAAACTCATTGGGACGCTGTGCTTGATTTTGCGTCCAGAGAAATTGGCGTAGGGTATGCGTATTATACAAACAGCGATTTCGGCGGATATATCACAGTGGATTTTGGAAGCAGGTGACAGCTATGCTATACTCCGCTTAACTTCAGATCAGGCAGGTCATTATGGACAAAACCATTCTTGAAATCCCAACCGAATTATTGCAAGCCGCGAAGATCACAGCGGAAGAAGCCAAAACAGAATTGGCGATCCGTTTGTATCAGCAGCATAAACTGAACGAGGAGCAAGCCAGAGAATTGGCGGGCGATCCGCAGGCAATTGAAAGCCTTGCGTGGGGCAGCCGCGAAACGGGCAGCATTGACCTCAATGATTTTCTTTCATGGGCTTCGCACGATTTGAAGAGTCCGCTTAATACAATTATTGGTTTTACGCGAGTGGTGATCAAAGGCATGGATGGTCCCGTCAACGAAATGCAAGCCGCAGATCTGACGACGTCGTTTAACAGCAGCCAGCGCATGTTGTTCCTGATTAATAGTTTGGTGGATATGGCGCGTTTGAATAATGGACATATTCAACTTCAACGCGCTGAAACCGATATGAGCGCGCTGATCCAAGAGGCGAGCGAACGTTGGAAGATTGCGAACTTGACGAAGCCGTTGACGGTCACGATCAACCTTTCCCAACCTAACTTTTTAGTAGATAGTAATTATATGCGTCAGGCGATCTCGTCATTGTTGACCTACGCCTCAATCCGCGTGACGGAAGGCGCGTTGACTCTTTCCGCGCAGGACGACGAAAGCGGATTGCGCGTTGTTATCCAAAGCGTGGGAAAAAAATCGCGCGACAAATCTGAAATGGATTCGACGATGTTCTCGTTTGTCTGTTCTGCGTTGATCAAATTGCACGGGGGAAAACTTGACGAACCGCAAGAGACAGAAGATGGGGTGGCGCTAACCTTCTCTTTGTTAAGATAATTTTTTAACGAATTGCGCACAGGTCAGGATTGGGAATTGGAGATTCGCAAGGCGGTATAATAGTCGTATCGTTTAGGAGACTCGACTATGAAATATAAAATCCGACTTGAAGAAACAGACGAAGGGTTTGCCGTTTGGTGTCCTGGATTGCCAGGATGTTGGTCGCAAGGGGAAACAGAGCAGGAAGCGTTGGAAAATATCAAAGACGCGATTAAAACATACCTGGAAACCATTGAAATTCTAAATCAAGATAAACAAATGCGCTTTGTTGAAGTCCCTGTTTAACCATGCCGAAATTATCAGGGATTCAACACCAACGCGCCGTAAAAGCCTTTGAGAAAGCAGGGTTCCGCGTCATCCGCGAAGGAAAACATATCTCCATGGCGAGAGATGACCGAATTATCATCATCCCACGCAACAACCCGATTAACGCATTTACGATGGCGGGAATTATCAAGGACGCGGGATTGACCGTCGAAGAGTTCAAGAAGTTGCTATAACATGCCTGCGGATAAACGCCCTCTCAAAGTCTTCCTCTGCCACGCTCATATCATCCCCTTGTGGGACGCGGATACCCTTGCGGGCACAGGCCGCAACCCCG
>JAVHOY010000241.1:0-2009 GCA_036170295.1 bacterium | reverse complement strand
AATAATACGAGCGCGGGGGCCACGGCAGCGAAAAAGAAATCTGGTCAATGGCGACGACCTGCTCCAAATCTTCGACCGTCATTTTGCGAATGATGTAGTTCATAGGCGGCAGCACAGCATGAATGCTGCGCTACAAAATCGGCGTGCCTTCAACGCGCAAATAAATCGGCGCGAGCGCGGCGGCGTTATCCACATCGTTATTCTTCCAGCGCTTCCACGCCAAGTCCGCGAGGATGGAGGGGCGGCGAATGCAATTCACAGGCGAGGCTAATAGCGCTTTTGATTTTTTATGCGAAAGACGATTCCTATCTTCGAGAGACAACTCGCCTGCGATGTAAGTCGGCGTTTCAAGTTGCTCCGCCAACTCTTCGATTGTCGCGCTGCGAATCTGACCTTGAGACTGCCAGCTGTTCCCGATATTTTTATAAGTCCCGACAGCGATGCGCTTGCGCCCCGCTTGAATCGCCACAATCAGCGGGTGTTCTCCCAACGGCTGCGCCGACGCGATAATATCTAATGTGGGGACGCCAATCAACGGGATATGACGCGCAAGCGCAATCCCTTTTGCCAGCGAGAGTCCCACGCGAAGCGCAGTGAAAGAACCGGGACCAATCGCAACTCCCAGCGCGTTGACTAGATTCATGGTCGCGTCGGAGCGCGTTAGTAATCCTGCGATAGCAGGCGCAAGTTCCGTCGTGTGATGTTGGCGAGTCGTCCACGTCATCTCGCTGAGAATTTGATTCCCATCGTATAACGCCAAACCGACTTGCGCGGTGGATGTGTCAATGGCTAATAACATTCAGGCTCCAAACATAGACTGACGAACCGCGTCCAATAATTCATCGTAGCGTTTGCCGCGCGCGTGAATTCGCATTTGACGATGTTCTTCCGCGATGTGATCTAATTGAATCAGCAAACGCTCTTCGGGAATGAGCGCGCCCAATTTTTCGGGCCATTCAATAATCAACGCGCCTTCGCTCATCATCAAATCAAGATCGAGCTCTTCGGCTTCGGGAATCGACTCAAGGCGATAAGCGTCCAAATGAAAAAGTTGATTTCCATTTGCGCGGCGATAAACGTTCACCAAAATAAACGTGGGGCTTGAAACTGCGTCAATCGAACCCCAGCCTTGCGCGAGTCCCTGCGTGAAAGTGGTCTTGCCCGCGCCGAGATCGCCTTGCAAACAAATCACGTCGCCCGCTTTAAGTTGACCGCCGAGTCGCATTCCAATGCGCCGCGTTTGTTCGGGGCTGCGCGTGACAAAATCCAATGTGTGCGAATCTAAAATGGGCATAGCGAAAGAATTATACACTGCTCTTATGATAGACTCCGTGAAACAGCGTTCATGCTGTTCACTTATGAACTGGCGACTCTTATACACTCCTCCCTCATGCGGCGCATGGAATATGGCGGTGGACGAATCCATCCTTGAACATATCCATCGCGGCGAATCGATTCCCACGCTGCGTTTGTATGCGTGGAATCCTGCTTGCTTATCATTGGGTCACGCGCAATCCTTCAAAGACGTGGACGTTGCGCGGTTGCAATCAAACGGCTGGGAAGTTGTGCGCCGATTAACCGGCGGACGCGCAATTTTGCACACCGACGAATTAACATATTCCGTCGTAGGCAATATGGACGACCCCGCGTTATCAGGCGGCGTTTTGGAATCTTATAACCGTCTCGCGCAGGCGTTGATGTTTGCCGCGCATGAAATTGGTTTGTCGGTCGAGATGAAAGAAGAGGCGGCTCACGCTGGAAGCGCGAGCCATATAAACCCCGTCTGTTTTGAAGTTCCATCTACTTATGAAATCACAGTAAACGAAAAGAAACTCATTGGCTCGGCGCAGGCGCGTAGAAAAGAAGGCGTGTTGCAACATGGCTCGCTTCCGCTCACAGGCGACTTGACGCGCATTTGTCAGGCGCTGAAGTTTGAAAACGAATCGGCGCGGGAAAATGCGGCGCAGAGATTATTGGCGCGCGCAACAACGGTTGAGTCCATTTTAGGA
>JAVHOY010000240.1:0-9136 GCA_036170295.1 bacterium | reverse complement strand
CAAAGTCAGCGGACGCGAAGCGGTCAACTGCGGGTCGAGCTGGCGCAACGATCCCGCCGCCGTGTTGCGCGGATTGAGATAGGTTTTCTCGCCGGCTTCCTCCAGTTTTTGATTCAGCGCTTCAAAATCTTTGATGGGGATAAACGCTTCGCCGCGCACGACTAAATATTTAGGAAGTCGAAAGTCAAAGGTCAAAGGTTGACTTTCGACTTTTGACCTTTGACCTTCAACCGGAATTTTCAACGGCAGCGCCTTCATCGTCCGCAAATTTGAGGTAATCTCTTCGCCCACTTCGCCGTCGCCGCGCGTGGCGCCTTGCGTAAAAATTCCATTGCGATAATGCAACACAACCGACAAGCCGTCAATCTTCGGCTCGACGACAAATTTAGCGTTCTCGACGCGGTCGTCAATTTTTGAGACGCGCTCCAACCACGCCCGCGCATCGTCCGCGCCGAAAGCGTTTGCCAGCGAGAGGATGGGTTTCGGATGTCGAATCTTCTCGAAGCGCTCGGTCAGTTTCGCGCCCGCGCGCTGCGTCGGCGAATCAGACGCGATCCAATCCGCGTGATCGGCTTCGATTTGCTTGAGTTCGTTCAGCAGGCGATCATATTCCGCGTCGCTGATAATCGGCGCGTCCAAAACGTGATAACGATAGTTATGAAAATTGATTTGCGCTTTGAGTTCTTCGTAACGAGAAAGAAGTTTATCTGTCATGGCTGCATTATAGTCGAATCAAAATTCATCCGCTATTCAACGCATGAATAAAACTTTCCGCCATCTTTTGGATGTTGATTTCTTCGACGACCATTCGCCGCGACTCCGCTCCCATTGTTTTTAATCGCGCTCGATTCGACAGCGCGTTTCTCAGCGCCGCGACGAGCGCGCCATAATTTTCAGGCTCGATCTGCCAACCGTTCCCTGCGCGGACGAGATCGTCTTGTGTGCCGTCGCCTTTTGCGACAATGACGGGCAAGCCGTAACTCATCGCTTCCTGCGCGGCGAGTCCGCCGGTGCCGGGCAAAACAAAAAGATCGGCTTGCATGAAATACGGCTTCAATGCCTCGCCATGCTTCGCGCCGATAAACTCGGCGGATGGATAGATTTCATTCGCAATTGATTTTAGCCGCT
Source organism: bacterium (assembly GCA_036170295.1). Lineage (GTDB taxonomy): Bacteria > Chloroflexota > Anaerolineae > Anaerolineales > Villigracilaceae > Villigracilis. Next base: position 8,008 of record JAVHOY010000240.1, on the reverse strand, counting down.
CGCGTTCGGGACCGTCGCCCGCGACGATTAATCGCGGCTTTGATTCCATTTCCGCGCAGGCGCGCAGCAGCGAATCGATTCGCTTGCGCGCTTGTAATCTTCCAACAAATAAGACGACGGGGCGAAGGTTAAAGGTTGCAGGTTGCAGGTCAAGGGTCGGCGCGGACGAGACGGAATTATGCGCGACGAAAATCTTCTCGCGCGGAAAACCAAGCGCGGCATATTCATCCGCGCCGCGCTGACTGTAAGAAATCAGCGCGTCAAATTGATTGACGAAAGTTGACCAAAATAAATTCTTGCGCGGCGCGCCGAGTCCCCAGCCGATGATTTTTTTTCCGCGCGCGCGCATCCACCTCGCCGCGAAGGGAGTCGCAAGGTAGCGCGGATTCGCTTCCACGATCAATGAATCGGGATTCCATGCGTCGAGCCAATCAATCATTCCGTGTTGATAGCAAAGATAAAAGGAGTTATGAAATAGATGAATATTTTTTGCGGATTGGTAATTAGTAATTAGTAATTGGCTACCGTCAGAGATCATTTCTTCGGGGCGTGCCATACCCGCAAATAAACTCATCCCGCCCGCGCAAGATTCTGCGAGCAGGTCAAAGAAGGGAGCGCGGTAACTGGGCAACACGCGCTGTTGAATAGCGAGACGACCAGAATAAATTTCAGGGCGTATGTTTGAAGATGCGGACATTGGATTCCTTAAAAATCAAACAGATTCTACATCTGCGGGCGGTTGACTCGCTTACCGCCACTTTCAAGACGAATGTCAATTTTTGACAATGATATAATCGTTTTCGGGGCGCGTCTATGCGTATTTTTATTAGACACAAAACAAACTTACACGGTTACTTCTCTTTTGTCCAGTCTTTCAAGCGTCAATGTCATCTATAGATCGAAAATTTTCGCTCGCTGAAGTTCTTGCATTCCTGCTCATAATCGTTCAAATAGCGGTTTATGCTCTGATGTGGTTCAAAGCGCTGAGCGCTCCGATTCTAACGACAATGGATTTTATCGCTTTCTATACTGCCGGGCGGATAGCGGCTTCAGGCGATACTTCCCACTTATATAATATAGCCATCCAAAGGGGTATTCAGATTCATGTTAACTCACAGATTTATGATCCGCTGATTTTTAATCATCCGCCCTATCTGACGCCTTTGATGGGGCTTGTATCTATTGATAATTATGTCGCATCCTACATTCTCTGGAGCGCGGTTCGCCTTTTGGCAATGATTATTTGCGCGGAAATGATCCGACGTTTTCTGCTTGGCTCAGGGTGGGGCAGCCTCTCTGCGCTATTGGGAGCGCTTGGCTGTATGACTTTCTTTCCCCTGTTTATTAGTTTTTTAGGCGGGCAGGACACCGTCTTTACTCTCATTGGGCTTTTGGCGTTAATGTTCGGTCTGTTAAAAAAACAGGATGGCTTGGCGGGCTTGGGACTCGCGTTTGCGAGTTTGACTCCCACCCTTGCAGGCGCGATCGGACTGCCGCTGCTTTTTTCGCGTCGGCGCGCGGGACGCTGGTTTATCGGGGGGATGTTATTTCTTCTCATCTATAGTTACTTGCTCGTCGGCTCGCAAGGCGTTATAGATTTTTTGTATATGCTTAAACTCACTTCAGGCGGGCGGTATTATGGGCTTGCCTGGTCGGGAATGTACAATCTGCTGGGATTGTTGATACGCAATGCGCCTGCCCTAAACTTGGGAAAAGCGCAGTTAATCGTCTGGGTTGCGTCGGCATTATCCATACTATCCATGTGCATTCTGTGGCGAACTAAAAGAGATTCGCTGGGCGCTGAACATATTGGAATGGCGCTTGTATTAAGCGTTTTTACTTCTCCGCATTTGCATATCCATGGATTGAGCGCGCTTCTGTTGCCCGCTTTAGGATTAATGGTCATTTTATATCGTCGTGGATATAAGGCTGTTTCCACGCTTATCGTTCCTGTTATCTCAATCGTTTTTTTGTTAATTTTCATGCTCTCTAATTGGAGTCATATTTATTCTTATTTACTGATGGCTGTTTTATTTTTTTCGCTGCTCTTTTTTTCTCTGCCGCGCATTTCAAAAAAATGGGACGCGGATTTCAAATAGTTTTTTTTCAATCTTCGCGCATCCGCGTCCACAAGGAATTGGAAAATGAAAACAGAGTCTAAACGGTTCAATATCCTCATACTATCTTTTGGGCTTTTGCTCGGCGCGTATGCGCGTTTTCTGCCCGCCATAATGGTCGGTTTCCCAGTGACAGACGGCGGACTGTTTTACGTCATGACGCGCGCCATACAGAGCAATCACTACAGCCTGCCCGCCTTTGTTCGCTACAACGGAGTCTTGATTCCGTTTGCGTATCCGCCTCTCGGCTTTTACCTGACCGCGCTGGTCTCCGACGTTTTCAAAATCCCATTGATCGAAGTATTTCGTTGGCTGCCCGCTTTGTGCGGCGTTGCCTTCTCAATTGCTTTTTATCCTCTTGCGTTGTCCATTCTTAAGTCGCCGTTCAAAGCGAGTTTGGCAACCGTTTTCTTCGCGCTATTGCCGCGCTCAATTTCGTGGTACGTCATGGGCGGCGGAATTACTCGTTCGCTCGGATATATTTTCTTATTGCTTACGCTTTTTAGCGTCCACAAATTATTTACAGAACCGTCTAAAAAATATTTATGGATGAGCGCTGTGTTCGGCGCGGGGGTCTCGCTCAGCCATCCAGAGGCGGCGCTGCACACGGTTGCGTTGTGCTTTATGCTGTGGTTGTTTTACGGCAGATCAATAACGGGCGCAAAGAATGCGCTGCTTGCGGCGCTGGGAACTCTGGCGCTCTCGGCTCCGTTCTTTGTTGTTTCCATATCGCGTTATGGTTTGGCGCCTTATCAAAGCGCGGCGCAGACCGGCTTTCAATCGTGGCTGTCTTGGGCGGCGATTCTCACTGGCTCTTTTGCAGATGAAAAATTTGTCGCGCTGATCTCCGCGCTGGCGTTATTGGGACTGGCGATCATACTGATAAAAAAGGATTACATTCTCGCGGTCTGGCTGTTTTTGCCCGCGATTATTAATCCGCGCAGCGCGGCTTCGATTTCGATCATGCCGTGGGCAATGCTGGCGGCAATCGGTTTCGTTGACGCGGTCATTCCCGGCTTATCCGCTCAAAATATGCAACCCAACGAGTCGGAAGCGACGGTTGTCTTTCTGAAGAATCCAACGATCAGACTCGTCCTAACAGGATTGATATTTTACGCATTCTTTGGCGCGGTATTATCTGATCAGGTGTACCCAAAAATCAGCTTGTCTAAATCTGACCGAGATACGATGCGATGGGTCGCAGAGCATGTGCCTGCCGACAGCCGTTTTGCCATTCTCACCGGTCAAAGCGAACCTTTCGCGGATGCGTTTTCGGAATGGTTTCCCGCCTTAGCCAAAAGCGACAGCGCGGCGACCATTCAAGGCTATGAATGGTTGGGCGGCGGCGCATTCAAAACGCGGATGAAAAATTATGGCGCGCTGCAAGCTTGTCTTTCCGCAACCTATCCATGCGTTGACGATTGGTCGGCGAAAACAGGTCAGAGATACGATTACTTGTTGATTAAGGGCGGCGAACAAAATTCGCTTTTGGCGTCGTTGGCAGGCGCGCCCCGTTATCAATTGATTTATCAAAAGGAAGATATTTTCATTTTTGAATTGACGCGCTGATTTTATCTCGCCTTTATTTTATAACGTAACGAGAGAAAATAACCGCGTATGGATCGCGATATTCTTCGCGCCATTGATTTGAATTTTCAACCGCCTGAATTAATTTCGTCTGCGACGCGGTGGAGAGCGCCAGCAAATTGATTTTCTCGCGGTCAAACAGCGCTTGCCAGTTTTCGGCGCCGCTGACTTGCACATACTCCGTCCATTGCGCGGGCGGATAGTGATACATGCGAGTATCAATCCATGTGGGGCGCGAAGGCAGCGCAAATTCAATATAAGAGCCGAAGGCGTAATCGTTCCACAGCGCGCCGCGAATTTCCGCGTGGGCAGACAACCACTTCACGGCTTCAATCGGAGTTGTGGAGCGCTCATATAAAGGCGGCGCGTCTTTCCACCAATTTTCGCGCAGTCCCGGCAGGAAGATCAGCGAAAGCGACATCAATAGAAATGCAAATGAATAATTGACGGCGGGAAATATTTTTGGAACAGAAACGTCAATTACTTTGTTCGTCCATTCAGCCAGTAATTTTGCGCTGAAGACGGCAAGCAGGAACATGAACCAGATCACATAACGGATGCCCGAAAGCGCAAGCCAGCCAAAACCGAGAAACCAAACCCATTCAAGCAGCGAGAGTTTACGACTAGAAAACGCGGCGATCGGGGCGAAGATTAAGACCCACGCGAAGAAAATATTCAATTGCCAACCTACATTGGTGGGCGGTTTCCATTCCACGCTGAATAAATAATCGGAAGGTGAGTTCAATATAAAAACAAGATATTTCCAAACTCCCACACCATAAGGATTGATCATTGTTGCCAAAACCATTACACCCAATGCGATCAGCAATGCCTTGCGGTCTCCTTTGCCAAATATCAGCGCCGACCCCGCCAGCACAAAAGGCAGCGCGAATGATCCATGCAGGTTTGCCCAGAGCAATACGCTGAGCGGCAAAAGAAAAAGAAAGCGGGGATTTCCATCCTGCCATTGAAATAAAACCCATACGCAAATCGCAAACAACGGATACGCAAATAATTGCGGACGCATCGCCCAATTATTTGAACTGGATAACCCCAGCGCGATGAGCAAAATTGTTGCGAGGCGCGGACCCGAAGACCGGCGCATCAGCCGCCATAACATGCCGTAACTCAATCCGATCAACGCGCCGCGCAAAAGATAAGTCAACGTCGCGCCGCCGAATTTATAGGTCAGCCAGAAAATAATGCCCGCCGCCCATTGTTGATAAAAAATGGGCAAGCCCGCGCGGCTGTATCCAATCGTATCCACTAGCGGAATTGCGCCTTGCGCCAAAATATCTCTGCCAAGCCGCATGTACCACCAATAATCCTGCGCGGGAATCGCAAGCATAAAAGAGATGGCGATGAGCGGAAGCAGCGCGATGCTCAGCCAAAGAAAATGATAGGAACGGGAGGTGTGTGACATGATTAATCTTCCAAAAGGATTTTGAGATATGCGTCGGTCATTTTGTCCAAGCCGAAGTTAGATTCCGCGCGCCGCCGCGCCGACGCTCGAAACGAATCCTGCTGTTCGAGTATTTTCTGCGCCTCAAACGCCAGCGCTGAAATGTCGGGCGTTTCCAACTTCCACGCATTTGCGCCGTACGGGACGATACAGCCCGCGTCCGCGCCGACCAATTCTTTCAACGCGCCGCTGTCGAAGCCAATGACGGGAAGTCCGCACGCCAGCGACTCGATGACCGAATTTGGGCAAGGCGGATTGACTTCGGCGCAGTACATCAAATGCGAGGAACGCGCCAATGCGGGAACTTGCTCGCGTGGAATTGCGCCAAGAAATTTCACGGGGACTTTGCTTTGAATTTTACGCTGCGTGACTTCATCCACTTTGCCAGCGACAACCACTTCCATTGGATAATTTGCGGAAAGTTTTTCGGCAATCGAAACCGCATAAAATAAACCAGAGTTCAATCCGCCCGCGAGACTGCCCTCCAATAACAATAAACGGAATTTATCCGTCGGGCGTTCATGCAAACCTTCGGGAGTATAGGCGTTCAAATCCACGCCGTTGACGATGACCGTCGCGGGCGCTTGCGCTGCGCCATACCAATCCTCCCACCATTTGCGGATGAATTGACTTTGATAAATGACTCGATCCGCAAAGCGTTTACGAATAAGCGAGAGCATAAAGTTGCCATACTCCGCGCGAAGATGATAACGCGCTCCCGTCCAGCGCACTCGCTGCACCCAGTTGATTCCATCCAGCCGCTGAACAACGCGAATTCCGCGCCGTCGCGCGCGCATCAAGGGAATCAGATTCCGCGTGCCTGCGATGACAAGAATCGCATCGGGCGAATCGTCCGCATCGTGAGTTACATCCACGCCGCGCGCGCGGAGTCCCTGCTCAAACTTGAGTCGAAATGAAGCCATGCCGCCAATTCCATCTACGCGCGGAACGATACATATTTTGGTCATGCGCTTATTATACAGGTTACAGGTTTAAGGTTGCAGGTTTAACTTTCGACTTTCAACCTGCAACCTTCAATCTCTTATGGTATCCTTAATTCAACTTATCTCAGGGAGCGCTGCAAATGTATATCGCCATTGAAGGCGTGATTGGCGTGGGCAAAACCACACTTGCGCGTCTTTTACAAAACGCATTTGAATCTGAAATTTTGCTGGAAGTCTTTGAAGAAAATCCCTTCCTTTCGGATTTTTACGGAGACCGCGCGCGTTACGCGTTTCAAACGCAAATCTTTTTTTTGCTTAGCCGCTATCATCAACAAAACAACAACGTCCCCAAAATTCTCGCGGACGGGAAAAACCTCATCGCCGATTATACCTTTGCGAAAGACGCGCTTTTTGCCAGCATCAATTTGCGCGGCGATGAATTGGATATGTATTACAAAGTCCACGAGGCGCTCGGCGAAAAAATTCCCAAGCCTGATCTGCTGGTGTATTTGCAAGCCAGCGCTGATACGCTGATGAAGCGCATCGCCTTCCGCGACAGAGCGTACGAACGTCAAATGGAACGCGCATATATTGAAGAACTTAATCAGGCTTATGAAAGTTTTTTTGCAAAACCGTTTGACCATACGCCTGTGTTGAAAATCGATTCAAACGAATTGGACATTATCCGCAACCCCGAAGACCTTAAGCGCGTCGAAAACAAAATCCGCGAGGCGTTGAGTCTTGCGCCGTTTCAACCCGCGCTGCCTTTATAAAATGCGACATAAATGTCGCGTTACAGGAATCAACTATGCGAGTAACCCGCGAATCACTTCTCCGTATTGCCAAAGAAACCGCTCAGCAACGAGCGTATAACGACCCCGATATTATCGCCGCGTATCTGACCGGTTCGCTGCTCAACGTGGAACCCATGCTCGGCGGCACAGCGGATATTGACATTGTCTTCGTGCATAAAAGCGACGAACCCAAGCCGCGCGAATTTGTTAAACTTACTTCCGATTTTCATCTCGACGTCAGTCACCGCGCCAAAGCGAAATTTAAATCGCCGCGCGAATTACGCGGAGATCCGTGGCTTGGCTACGAGATGTATGATCCGCAACTGCTTTACGAGCGCGAGAAATTTTTTGACTTTGTTCAAGCCAGTCTGCGCGCCGGATTTGATTTTGAACAGCCGCCGCTCGTCTTGCAGCGCTGCCGCAAAATGCTTTCACATGGGCGGCAAATTTGGTTTGACTTAAACGATGTGGAAGAAGTCACTCCAGCGATTGTCAAAAAATATATGAAGTCGCTTTTCCACGCGATCAACTCCGTCGCGGAATTAAGCGGACCGCCGATTCAAGAACGGCGCTTGTTGCTTGAGTTTCCCGCGCGCGCCGAGTCTGCGGGCAAGGCGGGCATGGCTGCGGGCGCGTTCAATTTGATCGGCGCAAATAATATCAACGCGGAAAAAATAAATGGTTGGCTGCCCGATTGGAAATCTGCCTTCAAACTCGCCAGCGAGAAAATCGGCGTGGACGCGAGAATCAATTTAGCGCGCGCGAATTATTACGAGAAGGCGATTAAGTCTACGCTTGAAGGTCAAACTCCGCTTGCCGCGCTGTGGCCGCTCTTTCACACATGGACCTTATGCGCGGAAGTTTTGGAAGGCGACCATCTCCAGTTTTGGCAAAGCGCCGCAGGCGAGCTGGGTCTGCTCGGCGAAGATTTTCAGCGCCGCGTGGAAGGACTCGATCGTTACATTGACGAGGTCGAGATGGTCTTCGACGAGATTGCCGCCGCGAACGGGCTGGAAATTTCTACGGGAATGTAAAATCAAACTTCCGAAGTTGCCAAGACTTCGGAAGTTTTTGTAACGCGGGATTAATCTCGCGTTACAATAG
>JAVHOY010000239.1:0-2022 GCA_036170295.1 bacterium | reverse complement strand
CCATCGGCAGGGGCGCTTTCCATGTGCCGATCAGGTACATGCCGACATAACCGCCTAATCCATAGAAAACGACATGACCGAATGAGACGTAGCCTGTGTAGCCTAGAATAATGTTTAGGCTGACCGCCATAGTGATCGCCAGCAAAATCGTAAAGCCCACTTCGCGCGTGGATGCGTCTCGCGTGAAGACGGGAGCCAGTCCCAATCCCAACACGATAAGTAAGGTGATCCAAAATCCAGGATGAAGCCAGTGTTTCATTGTTTGCCTCCAAGCAAGCCGCTGGGCTTAATCAATAGGATCGTAATGAACAGCAGGAATTCGATCACAGGCACCCAGGTGTTGGGCATGGCAAGCGGAAGCAAACCTTCCAGCGCGCCAAGAATCAGTCCGCCGACCAATGCGCCGAGCGGATTTCCCAGCCCGCCCATCACGCTGATAATAAAACTCTTCAACTGGAAAACATCGCCTGAGAGAATGGTGAACGAAAAGAAAGTGGCGATCAATCCGCCCGCGATGGCAGCCAGCATGGCGCCAATGCCGAAACTGAGCGCGAGAATTCGAGAAGATGGAATGCCCATCAATTCGGCGGCGTCGCGATTATTCGACACGGCGCGGATGTATTTTCCTGTGCGTGTGCGATATAGAAAGGCGTATAAAATTCCTGTCACTAGCAATGTGACAAAAGCGGCAACCAGGCGCGTGCCTTGCAAAGTCAGCGGACCAACTTGAACATTTCCCAATGAGAAGCCTGTGTCGCGCGGCGTGGTGGTAAGGGCTGCTGTGCCTAATCCGATAATGACCATGTTGACTGCGAACGTTGCCAGCAAAGTGGAAAGATGCGGCGCGTTGATGACCCGCGCAATGGCGATCACATAAATAATGATTCCCAGCAACAATCCGAGCGCCGCCACCAAGATAAGCGCTAAATAGGGATTTAATCCAAGCACGCTGAAAAGCAGATAAACGCCGAACATACCCAGCGCAATGAGCGCGCCGTGCGCCAGATTAATGACGCGCATCACGCCCCAGATCAAGTTCAGCCCCATGGCGGCAATTCCATAGACCACGCCAATCAGCAAACCGTCAACTAGAGAAGTTAGTATTGTGCCAGCATTCATGCGAGGTTGCCTCCGTGAATGTAACAAAATCCCCGCAGACGTATTTCGCGCCTGCGGGGAACTAAGGAGAAAAAACTATTTAATCGGGTAGATAGGCTCGGATGTCTTGCCTTCTGCGGGCCAGACGACCTGTTTCACGAGCGCGCCGCTGGCGTCTTTCTGCCATTGGATGTAGACCATCGAGTGACCAATCTGCAAACCGTGATTCTCAGCCGAAGCGTCAAATTTGATGTGACCGAAGAAGGTCATCATATCTACGCCATCCAGCGCGGTTTTGATCGCTTGCGCGTCTAGCGAGCCAGCCAACTCAATGCCTTTTTGTAGAATCAAACCAGTTACATATCCGCCTGCCGCATGGTAGGAGGGTTCTTCGCCATAAGCGGCTTTGTAAGCGGCAACGAAATCCGCGCCTGTCGTACCGTAATCAGGCGTAAAGGCAGCCAGCGGTTCCCATTGGCTGGGACCGACAATGCCGAATGCGGCGTCGCCAATTTCTGCGAAGGTCGGTTCTGGGGGAGCAACCAACAGGCTGACAAACTTGGCTTTAATACCCTTATCAAACATAGCTTTGGCAAACTGCTGACCGTCGGCAAAGTGACCGCCGCCCATGACCGCATCCACATCCGCAGGGATTTTGTTGATGATTGGCGCGAAGTCGGTTGTGCCGGTTTCGTAGCCTTCGTTCATCACGATCTCATAACCCTTGTCCTTGGCGTAGGTCTCTGCCGCAGTAGCGACGTCGGTGGAGAACTTATCGTTCTCATGGACAATGGCGATCTTCTTGGCGTTTGCATCCAGGCTGGCGAGCAGATCCACCGCGCCTGTCAAGTAATGGCTGGCGGGAGTGTAAGCCTGATAAACCAGTGTGTAGCCTTTCTGGTAGGTGCTGTCAGAAGCCGCGCC
>JAVHOY010000238.1:1870-9219 GCA_036170295.1 bacterium | reverse complement strand
TGAAAGAGGAAAGAGGAGGGATGAAGTTGGACAATTATACCCGCGCGGACTCGGTTATTGTCCCAACAGATACCCGTCAAAAAACGCGATGACTTTCTCGGCGTACGCTTCGGGATAAGTTCCATACATGCCCAAATGCGGAACGCCCTTCTCCACCCAAATTTGTTTTGGCTCGCGCGCCGCATCGTATAAGCGATAGGGAGAATTCATCGCAATTGCGCCGCCCGCCCAACCGTCAATGATGAACACCGCGCGCGGACTGATCTGCGCGATCTCGTCCACTGGGCGTATGCGATTCAAATCCGCGCCGCTGAGAAATTCCCATGTGGATAAATAGTACGGCTGCAAGAATCGTTTTGGGATGGAAATTCTCATCGCGTCTTCGAGCGCGGGATACGCGCTGTCGCTGACTACGGCTTCGATTTCAGGATGTTTTGCCGCCGCGAGAATGATCGTCGCCGCGCCCATAGATCCGCCCCACGCGCCGACGTGTTTCACGTCAGGTTGCGCCAACGCGTAAGCGAGCGCGGCTTCTACATCCAATTGTTCAAGATAGCCGATGGTAGAAATTTCTCCGCCGCTTTTGCCATGCGCGCGAAAGTCCCAGGCGATCACGCCGTAGCCATGACTTGCGAATAACGCATACGGAACTTGGGCGCGATTCCCGCTGAGTCCATGCGCGGCGAGAATAACGACTCCATTTTGCGGCGGCGTGTACCATGCCGAAAGTTTCACGCCGTCTTGAGTCGTCAATTCAATTTCTTGATATGGAATGTTGTTGGCTTTGAGAAACGCATCCGATGGAGCAAAGCGCGCAGGATGAAGATACGCCTGCATAGAGCGCTCGCCCGCATACGCAAGGATGATGAAGACGGCGAGGCATAGCGAAAGAAAGGTCAGCGCAAAAAGGTTAAGCCAATAACGCGCGCGACTTTTCATTGAGTTAGCCCAATTCTTATTTCACCTTACAACGTTTCATCCATAACATCGGGGTTGCTTGCGAGCCAGAAACGCAAGGCATTTGCCATTGCCTCAACGTCATCCAGCCGCGTAGCGCAAATTTCATACAACTCATCAGCGCTGACATCGTGGTAGAAATGGACAAGGCGGTTGCGATATCCCGCTAGTTTTCGCATGAGAAAAAGTTGATCAGATGAAATCACGTTTCGCCTATTCAAGGCGGATGCAATTTCCTTGTATTCAGTGACCGCTTCGCCAAATCCTTTTGCGGCGATGTGTCGTCCTAAATCAAAAAGCGCTTCCAGCGCGCGGCGCAGACAAGATTCTGCCGACCAGACGTTTCTAGTATCCTGCATAAATAACGACTTGGATTCCAACGGCAAGGCATGAATTTCATTTAACATTTTGTCCACCCATGCAAGGCGGTCGCTGACCACTCGTTTAGAAATTTTTCCCGCAACCATTTACGCCTCCTGTAAGATCATTGCCATACGCTCGCGTTCCAACTCTGCGAGGTCGCCTGCACGGCGAAGTACAAATAGATCGTATTCATCGGCGAGATAAGAGTCTTCTGAATATATTCGTTCGCCTCGAATGATATTCGCGGCGAGGAAAGCGTCCACTTCCTGCAAAATGAACAGGTCAACAGGCGCAGCGTCGAGCAGGTCTTCCAACGCTAGCGTCAGGTTAACTTTGTTCTCCATTGAAAATGGGGAATGAGTTAAAACGCCGATATCAAGGTCGCTTGGCGATGAGACGAGTGGATAGGCGTCGTCATAGATCGCGTTAAGCAAATCTGCGCGGCGGCTGCCGAAAATATATAAAGATTTGACGCGATATTTTCTGCAAATCAGTTCGAGTTTTTGCAATCTTGCATTCATACAACAATTATACTCCGCGAACTTTTAGCCTAGCACGAAGTTATCAATCAAGTGAGTCTTGCCCAGCATGACCGCCATGGAGAGCAGCATTTTACCTTTGACAATCTTCAATTCTTCGAGCGATTCATAATCGGCGCAGGAGACGTATTGAACTTGCGCGCGCGATTCGCTCGCCAAAATTTCCTTCATCTTGACTCGTAATTTTTCCGCGTCGCGCTCGCCGTTTTCATACAAATCTTTTGCGGCGCTCAACGCGCGGAAAAGAATCGTCGCGGCGCGCCGCTCCTCGCCGTCGAGATATTTGTTGCGGCTCGACATTGCCAGCCCGTCGGATTCTCGCACAGTTGGGCAGACGATAATCTCAATCGGGAAGTTCAAGTCTCGCGTCATTTGGCGGATGACGGCGGCTTGTTGCGCGTCCTTTTGACCGAAGTATGCGCGTTGCGGCTGCACCGCGTTAAACAACTTCGTCACAATGGTAGTCACGCCTTTGAAATGCGTCGGGCGCATCGAGCCTTCCAGCGGTTTCGTCAGCGCGTCCACTTCAACCCAAGTTTGGAATCCCTGCGGATACATGATCTCATTCGTGGGAGTCCAGACCGCGTCCACGCCAAGCGCGGAGACGAGATTGAGGTCGCGTTCCAAATCGCGCGGATATTTGGATAAATCCTCGTTCGCGCTGAATTGAGTCGGGTTGACGAAGATGCTGACGATCACGTTGGGGCAATCGGCTTTGGCGCGGCGGATGAGGGCGAGGTGTCCTTCGTGCAGGAAGCCCATCGTGGGGACAAAACCAACTTCGCCGCGCAGAGAAAGCCGCGCGGCTCTTAAATCAGAGAGAGAAGAAACGATTTTCATGGTATGCTCCATTAAGTTCGGATGGACAAGTTCGACGGTTTCCTACTTGACAGCCTAGAAACTTTGTTCTACACTTTATTTACCATAAATCAAAAGGAGATAAAAATGGCTTATTCACACACCAATTCAAAAGGAACGACCTACTACCTGCACACTAACGGCAAGATGTTTTTCTTCTCGCGCGAGATCAAAGAGGGCGCGCTGGACGCTCTGCCTGCGGGCAAAAGCGTCGTTGAGATGAAGACGGGCATGCTTGTCTTGAAGAACATTCCAGCCGAAGGCGAAGCAAAACCCGCCGAGACAAAATCAACAGCCGCGTAAAGTATAAGCCTGTTCGACACGGAGATCGCAGAGAGAGAACCTCTCCCGAAAGAGCGCGTCGGAACAAAGTATGTTCTCCGTGTTCTGAGATGAAGGTAAGCAGCGGAGTTCAAAGTCCCCAGACTTTGGACTCCGCTTTCATACTTCGGAGTAAAATCCTTTCATGGACGCTCTGCGCTGCGAGGCGACAACAGTTTTAACGCGAATTACGCAAATCGGGCGAAACAGCGCGAATTGAGGAATTATGAAAATACCCGTATCTTGGCTAAAAGATTTTATTGATCTGGACGGATTATCTGTCGAAGACGTTGCCCGCAAATTGACGCTCTCCGGTCTTGAGGTGGATGAGATTTTATACGCGGGACTCGCTCTGCCGACTTACAAAGACGGCGAGAAACGCGAATTCAAAACCAGCGGGCTTGCTTGGGATAAAGAGAAAATCGTCGTGGCGGAAATCCGCGAAGTGAAGCCGCACCCTAACGCGGATAAACTGACGTTGTTGGATTTATTCGACGGTCAGCAGGAACAGGTTGTCCTCACGGGCGCGCCGAACATTTTCCACTTGAAGGGCGCGGGCAAACTCGAAAAGCCAATCAAGGTCGCTTACGCTAAAGAAGGCTCAACGCTGTATGACGGTCACGCCGACGGGCAAGTATTGACCACGCTCAAGCGCGCAAAAATTCGCGGCGTGGATTCATACTCGATGGTCTGCTCCGAAAAAGAACTCGGCATTACCGATGAAAGCGACGGCATCATCATCCTCGACGACGACGCGCCTGTGGGCATGTCGCTCGCCGATTACATGGGCGACGCAGTTTTGGATATTTCCATTTTGCCGAACATGGCGCGCAACGCCAGCGTCATCGGCATTGCGCGGGAATTGGCGGCGCTGACGGGGCGCAAATTAAAGACAATTGCCAACCGCCAACTACCAACCGCCAACAGTCAACTGCCAACGGTTTCCGACCTTGTTGAAATCGAAATTGCCAATCCCGAACTCAATCCGCGCTTTGTGGCGGGGCTTATCCGCGACGTGGAAATTAAACCCAGCCCGTATCAAATTCAGCGCAGATTAAAGCTCGCGGGTGTGCGCCCGATCAACAATATTGTGGACGCGACCAACTACGCCATGATTGAACTCGGCGAGCCGCTCCATGCGTTTGATTACGACATTTTGAAAGCGCGCGCGGGCGATAAAAAAGTTAAGATCATCACCCGCGCCGCGAAAGACGGCGAAACGCTGACCACGCTTGACGGCAAAGACCGAAAACTGACTCCCATGAATGCGCTTGTCTGCGATGAAAAAGGAGCGCTTTCTATCGCGGGCGTGATGGGCGGTTTTGAATCCGAAGTGTACGACGCTTCCAAAGAAGTGTTGGACGCGGTCGGCGTTGAAATTAAATCGGATGAAATGCAAAAGGGAAAAATCACGCAGCGCGGAAAGAGCACAACCAACGTGCTAGTCGAGGGCGCGGCGTGGAACTTCATCAACATTCGCCGCACAGCCAAGCAACATAATTTGCCCTCCGAAGCGTCGTTCCGTTTTTCGCGCGGCGTACATCCAGCGCTGGCAGATCAAGGCGCGGCGCTAGGACTTTATTACATGGCGCAATGGTCGGGCGGGAAAATCGCGGCGGGACTTGTGGATAGCTATCCGCTTAAACCGAACGATTCTGCGGTTGAAGTCGCAGCGCGAGACGTGAAGCGCTTGCTCGGCATTGATCTCACGCTTGAACAAATCGCGGAATTGCTTTCCCGCGTCGAATTCAAATGCCAAATTACCAATTCCAAATTACTAATCGCCGCTCCCCCTCACCGCATGGATATCGGCGAAGGCGTTGTCGGTCTCGCGGACGTTCTCGAAGAAGTTGCGCGCATTTACGGTTACGAGAATATTCCCAACACAACCCTCTCCGACGCGCTCCCGCCGCAAAAAGGAAATCCCGTTCATGAATGGGAGGAACGCTTGCGCGATCTTTTAGTCGCCGTTGGCTTGCAAGAAGTCGTCACTTATCGCATGACCTCGCCCGAACGCGAAGCGCGTTTGTCCGCCGTAGGGGCGGATCTGAGACCCGCCCCTACGGATCCTGCCCCTACGGAATACGTCCGCATTGCGAATCCGATCGCGCCCGAGCGCAGCGTGTTGCGGAGAAGTTTGCTTACTTCTATTTTGGAAGTCGCCGAAAAAAACGCCAAAGCGGAATCAATTGCGATGTTTGAAGTCGGCTCCGTCTTTGAACCCAATGGAAACGACTTGCCCTTCGAGCCGCGCAAACTTGCCATTGCGATGAGCGGCGCGCGGATCGCTTCCGCATGGGATGTGAAGGACGCCCCCGCGGTTGATTTCTTCGACCTCAAAGGACGCATCGAACTTGCACTGAGCGGATTGCGCCTCGCGGATATTTCCTACGCCCCCACAGACTCGGTCGCATATCTGCATCCGGGCAAAGCCGCCGAAGTGAAAGCGAACGGCAAAGTCGTCGGCGCGTTCGGCGAATTGCATCCGCTGGTAAAAGAAAAATTTGAATTTGGAAATTTTCCCGTCGTCGTCGCGGAATTTGATCTTGATCTGCTGCGCGCCCTAACGCCCGTTTACGAAATCAAACCCGTCCCCGAAGTTCCGCCCATGTATGAAGACATCGCCGTCGTCGTAGATGATTCCGTCGCCGCATCCGTTGTCGAAGCGTTGATTCGACAAACCGGCGGCAAGACCGTCAGCGATGCGCGCTTGTTCGACGTGTATAAGGATGAAAAAATTGGCGCGGGCAAAAAATCGCTGGCGTACAGTCTGACCTATCAAGCGGAAAAAACGATGACCGACTCTGACGCTGCCGCAATTCGCAATAAAATTATCAAACGCTTAGAGCGCGAGGTCGGCGCAAAATTGCGCGGATAAAACACGACTGACAAACTCGCGTCCCATTTTATTGGCTGTATACTTTGAAGAAAAAGGAGATAACCTATGAATAAAAATACTGGAATCATTGCCACTGTTGCCGCGACTTTGCTGTGTGGGTGTCCGGGTTTGTTTCTGTGCATTTTTGGCGCAGTTGCCGCCACAGGCAGTATGCCATATTCCACCGAAGTTAATGGCGTAAGCGGCTCCGGCACGTTGCCGGCAAGTTACGGATTCGTCATGCTTTGCCTTTCCTTGATTTTTATCTTGATCCCTGTCGCCGTTGGCTTCTTCACACTGCGCAAGAAACCCGAAGCGATTCCTGAAAACATACAAGTTCCGCCTGCTTCATAATTTCAAAAAATCTCCGAGCGCAACTCGGAGATTTTTTTACGCATTGTTCCAATTGAAATGAAACGCGTCCAAAACTAATGTACAATCCCCGCCATGCTTTTGCTTGGGATTTCGCTTTCGTTTATTTTAGGCGTTGTCGCCGCCCATCTGATTGTCCTTTCCGCAAACATTTGGCTTGGGATCGCGCTCGCCTTCCTGCTGATTGCGTTGTCGCTTTATTCGTTGATTCTCTTTCCCCAATTCGCCGACAACCCCATTTTCAAATTCTTCTTCAACATTCAGCCTTCCTATTTCATCCTTCTTTTTTTCCTATTTGTCGGCGCGTGGCGTTACCAGATCGCGCAGCCGAATTTGGACGATCCATTTCAAGTCGCGTTTTATAACGACCGCGAGTATGACGTTCTGGTCACAGGCACATTATCCGAGCCGCCCGATTACCGCGACGATTACACAAATTTGAAACTCAACGTCGAAGCGGTGGACACAGGCAACGGTGATCTTCCCGCGCATGGACTCATCCTCGCGCGCGTTTCCCCCAATCAAACTTATCAATACGGCGAGCGTGTGCGTGTGCGCGGAAAGTTGCAAACTCCGCCCGCGAACGAAGATTTTTCCTACCGCGATTATCTCGCGCGCGAAGGCGTTTACTCCGCCATGTCCATCGCCGAAGCGACAGTTCTGCCGGGCAACGGCGGGAGCGTTTTTCTGCGGCTTGTTTACAAACTCAAAGATAAATTGCTGACCAACATTTATCGAATTTATCACGACCCCGAAGCCTCGCTGCTTGCCGGAATTTTGCTCGGCGTGGATACGGGTCTCACGCCCGAATTACAAGCCGCGTTTAAGAACACAGGCACAGCGCACATCATCGCCATTTCAGGATTTAACATCGCCATCATCGCGGGGATTTTCTTTGCCATGTTCAAAGGACTCTTCGGCGAAAGACTCGGCGCGGTCTTCGCTGTGCTTGCGATTGCGTTTTATACAATTCTTGTCGGCGCCAATGCGGCGGTGGTGCGCGCCGCGTTGATGGGCAGCATATCGTTATTTGCGCGTCAAGTCGGCAGGCGCAACGACGG
>JAVHOY010000238.1:0-1770 GCA_036170295.1 bacterium | reverse complement strand
CTCACCTTCGCCGCGCAAGTCACAACCATTCCAATCATGGCATATTATTTCAAACGCATCTCGCTCATTTCGTTCATCGCCAATCCGTTCATTCTGTTTGTCCAACCGGCAGTGATGATTCTTGGCGGGCTGGCGGCTTTCGTCAGTTTATTCGTCTTTCCGCTCGGTCAACTGCTCGCGTGGGTCGCGTGGCCCTTTTCGGCTTACACGATTCGCATGGTGGAGTTCTTCAACATTCCGCAAGGAGTCTTTGCGCTGGACGATCCGCCGCTGTGGTCTATCCTTGCGATATACGCCGCGCTTTTTGGCGTGACCTTTTATGGCTCTGTCATCGCGGAATGGTTCAACGCCCGAAAAGCGGCGCTTCGCGCGCTGGCATGGATGGCGACGCTGGGATTTTTATTTGCTTGCTCCATGTTATTATGGCGCGCAACCTCCAGCGAAGGCGACGGACAACTTCACGTCACGTTTCTTGAAGTGGGTTCAGCCAACGCGATTTTGATTCAAACTCCCGAAGGACACAACGTATTGATTAATGGCGGCGCGAGCGTCTCGGAACTTTCGGACGAACTCGGCAGACGCTTGCCTTTCGTCACGCGCAAATTAGATTGGCTGATCGTCGCGTCTACAGAGGAAACTCAAATCTCCGCTTTGCCGCGCCTCATGGAAAGATATCCGCCCGATAACGTTTTGTGGAGCGGAAACATGCAAGCCTCATACTCCGCGCAAGCGCTGGATAAATTCTTCGCGCTTCAACAAATTCCCGTTACGCGCGCCGAAGTGGGGCAAAAACTTGAATTGGGAAAAGACGCGTTCGTTGAAGTTTTATCGGCGAGCGCCAAAGGCAGCGTGTTGCTGATTGAATATAAAAATTTCCGCGCGTTGCTGCCCGTCGGCTTAAACGCGGATACTTATCAAACGCTAGAAAATGGAAAAACAATCGGCAAAGTGAACGTGTTCTTGTTAGCCGATTCAGGGTACGCGCCGTCGAATCCGCCTGAAGTGATTGCGAATCTAAATCCGCAGTTGACGGTGTTGAGCGTATCCGCCGGCGATAAAGACGGCTTGCCCGCGCAAGAAGTTTTGGATTCGCTTGAAGGCTATTCGCTGTTACGCACGGACCGCAACGGCTGGATTTCGATCAGCAGCGATGGAACTGAAATGCGCGTGGAAGCGGAACGCGGAAACCATGCAACGCCTACTCCTTGAAGGCGGCGCGGAATTTAGCGGGCGCATGTCCGCAGCGGATTTGCGCGCGATAGAACTCGTCGGCGGATTTGACGCTCCCGTTTGCATCCTTCCAACCGCCGCAGCCGCGGATAATAATCATAAACGCGCGGGGAATCACGGCAAGCGTTGGTTTCAAAGTCTCGGCGCGAAAAATGTTTTTACTGTTGACGTAATTGATTCTGCAAGCGCGAATCATTCTTTGTTCGCAGATTTAATTCGCAACTCAAAGTTAATTTATCTGCTTGGCGGATTTCCGCGCTATCTATGCGAGACTCTTGCAAACAGTTTATGCTGGCAAGCCGCGCTGGATGCGTACGAACAAGGCGCGATCATCGCGGGCAGCAGCGCGGGGGCAATGGTTTTATGCGAGCATTATTATGATCCTTACGAAAAGAAAATCTTGCGCGGCTTGAATTTAATTCCCAACGCCTGCGTGATTCCGCATCACAATAATTTTGGCAAAGCGTGGGCGACGCAACTTTTGCAGTTGTTGCCCAATGTAACCTTAATCGGTATTGACGAGCAAACGGGAATAATCAA
>JAVHOY010000237.1:0-9333 GCA_036170295.1 bacterium | reverse complement strand
GAAACGCCATCCACTGCGCGAGTGGCGCCAAAATGTTTTTTTAATCCGTTTGCTTGAACTAAATATTCAATCATTTCTAAATTCCTGTCAAAAGTCAAAAGTCGAAGGTCGCATAAGGTTAGTTTTGATATTCAGAAACGTCATCAGCAACGCGTCGTGGGCGCGGATTGGCTTCAAGGTATTTCATAAAATTTGCAATTTGGCGAGAGCAAGTCTGAGTCATCTCAAAAGTCTCTTTGAATTGTTCTTCGGTAATATATTTTTGATCGAGAGCAATATAAAGTTGCGCTCTTACTTCGCCTGCCGACGCGCGCGCCATACCCAGAAAATTAATAAATTGCACATCCGTGCGACTCTCAAATCCCTCAGCGATGTTGCTCATCGCCGAAACACTCGCCCGACGAATTTGATCACGCAAGCCAAAGTCGCGATTAAATCCCGTCTGATTAGTGTGGGCATAGACCGAGTTCGTTAATTGCCTTGCCGTCTTCCACGCTTCAATATCTTCAAACCGAGTAATTGCAGCCATGCAAATCTCCTTCGACCTTTGACTTTCGACTTTAGACCTTCGACCTATTTGAACGCCACATCCGCCGGCATACCAACTTTCAACTTGCCTTCGGGATTTTCGACTTTTAATTTGATGGCGTAAAACGTGGCGCTGCGTCCCTCGACAGTTTGCACGTTGCGCGGAGTGAATTCGGCTTGATTGGAAATATTAATAACGGTTGCGATAAAAATTACGTTCGGAAAAGAATCTACGCTGACGTCGGCTTGCTGTCCGAGACTGATTTTTCCGTAAAGATTTTCAGGAACATAAACGGTGATGGTGATATTGCTCAAATCCGCCATCGTCAGCGCCGCCGCGCCGGGCTGAACAAACTCGCCGGGCTCAACGCTGCGCGTGAGAATGACTCCGTCCATTGCGGAATGAATTTCAAGTTTGGCGAGTTGCGTATCCAAAAGATCAAGATTTGCTTGCGCTTGCTTCACCGCGCTCTGCGCCTGATCAAGCGCGTTCTTCATAGAGATCACCGCCGGAGATTGCGCGCCAGTTTGCAAAGAAAGCAGGCGCGTATAAGCGGCGTCGTAACGCTGCTGAGCGACGATCACTTTTCCGCGCGCGTATTGAACGTCGTCTTCGGCTTTGGTATTCGTCAACGCGTTGAAATCTTTTTGCGCGGCATTGAGCTCGTCTAACGCGGCGTTGTAGTAATCGTAAGCGGCGTCTTGAATCCCTCCGCTTTCAGCGGCGTTTTCAGCCTGCACTTTAACTTTATCGGCGACAAGAAAAGCGACGCGCGCGTCCGAGAGTCGCTTCTCGGCTTTTAGATAATCCGCGTTGTTCAAATCGCTAATGACTTTATCCAAATTCGTGAATGATTCATCGAGAGCGGTATTAGCGGAATCCACTTCGGTTTGCGCGGCGGTCATTTGCTCGGCTTGATTGAAATACCATGCGGGTTGATCAAACTCGCTGGGCGCAGAGAAGCGCAAATCTTTTGCGCCTGACGCATCTTGCGCAGAGAGCGCGGCTTGAAGCGTTTGATCATATTTGGTTTGCGCGGAAATTAACGCGGCGTTCGCAGAATCCACTTGAGACGCGGCGACGCTGCGCTGCGCGGTCAGCAAACTTGGGTCAAGATGAATCAGCGCGTCATTCGCTTTGACGGCTTGACCTTCCGCGACGAGAACATCCGCTACTTTGCCGGCGAGTTCCGGCGAGACGTTTACGATTGTGGCTTCAATCGAACCAGACGCGGTGATCTGTGCGTTGGCGGGATTGTTGAGAGTGTTATATCCAAGATATATGAGCGCGCCAAGTACGACAACAACAAGCGCGATACGAACGGGGACGGGGGGAAGTTTGTTTTCCATAATAATTTTTCTCCTATTGATAGGCATCAAAAGTCGGGAGACTTTTGATGCCGTTTAATTTAATCAAGACGTTTTCTAAAGCGCAATGCGGCTGCGCCCATGATGACCGTTCCAAAAATAATCAACGCTATAACCTCATTTTGGATGGCTGCAATGCCGACGCCTTTAATTAAGAGAGCGCGGATGATGATCAGGTAGTAGCGCAGCGGAATTGCCATAGAAACGATCTGCAAAAATTTTGGCATTGCCGCGATGGGGAAGAAGAAGCCTGAGAGGAAGATCATCGGCAGGTTGAACATCATCACGGTCATCATGGCTTCTTGTTGCGTGTTTGCCATTGTCGAAGCGAAAAGCCCGATGCCGAGGCTGGACATAAGAAATAAGCCTGATGTGATAATAATCAACGCGCCGCTGCCCCGCACAGGAACGCCAAACCACCAATGCCCGATCAGCAAGATTTCAAATGTTTCTATAAAGCCTAAAATTACATAAGGCAGTAATTTGCCCACAATCAGTTCCCATGATCGAATGGGCGTGACGATGAGCTGCTCAATGGTGCCGCGCTCGCGTTCGCGCACAATGGTTGTCGCCGTGAGAATCGAAGTAATGAAGGAAAGAATCATGCCGATTACGCCGGGAATATTAAAGTAGGCGCTGTTAAGATCTGGGTTGTACAAAACTTGTGTGCGTACCTCCACAGGCGCGGCGGAAGCATTACGTCCACTGAGCATAGCTTGCTGACTCAATATTTTTGTAGAGTACGCTTGTCCAACAAGGCGCGCAGTGGAAAGCGCCGTGGCGCCAACGCTGGCGTCGGAGCCATCCAAAATCATTAATACCTGCGCGTTGCCTTCAATCAAGCGGCGGTCATAATCGGGGGGGATGACCAATATCACGCGCGTATCGCCTGATTCGATTAATGCCCGATATTCGTCCGCGGAGGCTACGGAATATTCGAGGACAAAATAATCTGCGGCGCGGAAGGCGTCTAACAGGGCGCGCGATTGCGTGGTCTGACTTTGATCCCAAACCGCCATGGAAATATTCCTCACATCTGTGGTCGCCGCGTATCCAAGC
This sequence comes from bacterium, assembly GCA_036170295.1. Lineage (GTDB taxonomy): Bacteria > Chloroflexota > Anaerolineae > Anaerolineales > Villigracilaceae > Villigracilis. The sequence goes on along the minus strand of JAVHOY010000237.1, from coordinate 6,378 downwards.
AGAAATAACTCCATAATGGGTATGAAGATAATCATAACCAGCGTGCGCGGATCGCGGATGATCTGCACAAACTCTTTGCGGATGATGGAAAAAATTCTAGAATTAAACATAGAGACTCCAAATACAAAGGATGAAGGATGAGTTATGAAGGATGAAGAAAAAAAGATTACGGATTTTATTCTTTGATTTTGAATTCATCCTTCATCTTTCATCCTTATTTTAGAATGCCGTGCAAATAAATATCGGCATAAGCGTCTACGCTGTCTTTGGGCATGAGTTTGCTCAGCGTAGAATTACCGATAATTGTTTCTGTAATGTAATAGGAAATAATCAATCCCATGAAAGAACGCAACAGCATGGCGGGATTGGTCACGCGCATACTCTTGCGCGTTTTGATAATTTGCTCCATCACAGGCAATATCTTGGGCGCAATTTCGCGCATGATGACGGTTGCATGTTTGCCTTTGAATTCGACAAACTCAATGAACATCAAATTAATGTAATACGGCTCTTTGCCCAACTCGGCAATAATAAGACGCATGGCGCTCTTGAAGAACTCTTCGGCTGTATCGCCTCTCGCTTCAAGAATGGCGGGCAGCACTTTTTTGTACGGATGTTTGTCAATGATGATGGCTTCAAAGATTTCATCCTTGCCGGCAAAGTGATTGTAGATGCCGCCCAAAGCCAAGCCTGCCTGCTCCGCGATCTGGCGCATGGACGTGGCGTGATAGCCTTGCTTCATAAACAAGTCCAGCGCGGCGTCTTCTACGGCGACGCGGGTGACTTCGCCCTTCGTTTGAATTTCTTTTTTAGGCATAGATTTCTCAATCCTGATAAAATGAACGAACGTTCGTTTATTTTACGCGAAACAAACATTTTGTCAAGGAAAATATTTCGGCAATTTTCAATGCGAGTTTTTGGCGATCCACAGATTTCACAGGTTGCGTTCCCTTGAACCTTCAACCTTCAACTTTCCCACTACAGGTATAATCCGCCAATCCTATTCGATGGAACAACCATGAAACGTTACCTTCTATTTACCGTTTTTGTCTCAGGCATGACCACGCTCGCCGCAGAACTTGCCGCCTCGCGTTTGATCGGCACGGTCTATGGCACAAGCAATCTTGTGTGGGCGAGCATTATCGGGCTGATCCTCATCTATTTATCGGCGGGATATTTTCTCGGCGGCAAATGGGCGGATAAAAACCCGACCGCCGGCGCGATGTATCATGTCCTTGCGTATGGCGCGTTTACTATGGCGCTGATACCTTATATTGCGGGACCCGTTCTCAAATATGCGTCCGCTGCGTTTGCGGCGTTGAATATCGGCATCATGGCGGGTTCGTTTATCTTGGTGTTGATTTTATTCAGCGCGCCGATTACTTTGCTTGGCGCCATCTCGCCGTTTGCTATTCGCTTATCGGTGGATGATGTTTCCAAAGCGGGCGAAACTGCCGGTCAACTTTACGCCGTCTCAACGTTGGGTTCGTTCATCGGCACATTTTTACCTACGCTGGTTACCATTCCAACCATTGGGACAAAACTCACGTTTTTAGTTTTCGGATTTTTTCTGCTAATCGTCGCGTTGATTGGTCTTGCGCGTTTTTCAAGCCGACGCGAAGCGCTCAAACTGTTGTGGATGCCCGCCGCGCTTGCAATCATCGCCGCGCTTTCTGCGGGGCAGTCGCTCAAAAATGGCGCGGGGCAAGTTTATGAAACCGAGTCCGCGTATAACTATATTCAAGTTGAGAAGCAAAGCGGCTACACCCTTTTGAAATTAAATGACGGGCAAGGCGTTCATTCCATTTATCATCCCGATACTTTGCAATACGGCGGACCATGGGAACAATTTTCAGTCGGTCCGTTTTTTTACGCGAACCGCAAACCGCAGGATGTGAAACGCATGGCGATTGTCGGTCTTGCCGCGGGGACTGCCGCCCGTCAGGCAAGCGCGATTTATGGAGCCATTCCGATTGACGGATTTGAACTTGACGAAAAAATTGTCCAAGTTGGCGAAAAATATTTTGGATTGAATTTGCCAAATTTGAATGTTTACATCGGCGATGGAAGATTTAATCTTGAACGCAGTCCTTATCAATACGACATCATCGCAGTGGACGCGTACCGCCCGCCATACATTCCGCCGCACATGACCACGCGGGAATTTTTTCAAATCGCGGCTTCGCATCTGACTTCAAACGGAGTCCTGACCATCAATGTCGGTTCTGTCCCCGGTGATCGCCGCCTGATAGATGGACTCGCCACAACATTGGCGACCGTCTTCCCATCCATTCATATCATGGATATTCCCGGCACATTGAACACGATGATCTTTGCGACGATGCAACCCACCGCGCGCGAAAACTTCAGCGCGAATTTAATCGCCTTATCGCAAGACCCTCATGTTCATCCGTTGTTGATTAATACAATGGCGTCCACGTTTGCCAATCTCAAAGACGGCTATACTCGCACCGCCGTTTTCACCGACGACCTCGCTCCCATTGAATGGATCGTCAATGATATGGTCGTGAGTTTTGTCCTTGACGGCGGATTGCAATATTTGCAGTAAAAAATTCCCTCGTCATTGCGAGGCGCGCTTATGTTCTTGCGCCGAAGCAATCTCTAATAAACAAGTCTGATTTATGCGAAAGCAAACACATCCATTTGCACAGACTTGATTGGCTTCTTTTGTTCATGAACAATCAAGCGCACTTTTTCGACAGTTTCTCTGTTGAAAATCTCTTCGCCGCAATGCGCGCAAACTTGCACGGGAATGTTTTCTACAAGAACGGGTTTTCCGTCAATTTGAAAGACTTCGCTTACGAATTCTTCACGCGCTTCTGTCGAACCGCAAATATGACATTTGAACATATTATCTCCGTTTCCTAAACTCAATCCATTCTTCAGGATCAGGTTCGTACACTGTGATAATCCTGACCGCTGGCGTGTCCGCAAAAGATACTTGTAAATGAAGCGGACGACCTTCTTCTGTAAACCCAAGCGCCAAACAACTTGGAGCATATTTATCGTTGGGATATTCTTCTATGACTTCGACATACTCTGCTATTTGAATAATTTCGACCTCTGAAATGTTTCGTTCTACCGCTCGCTTCAAAGCATGGCGGGAAAATTCAAACTCTCCTGCTGAAAGTTGCCGACGAATTTCTTCAAAGGTTTTCATTATCAAAATTATACCCGCTTCCTATTTGATAAAAAGAGATAATCGCTCCCGCGAGTATAATCGCGCTATGAATAAAAACATGAAACTAACTCCCTCAATTATCCTTTCCTATCTCGTATCTTTTCTTATTCCCATCGTTCTCATCGGCGCGGCGTTGCGGATTTTGCTTTCGCCTATTTATTACAATGTTGAATATCGTATGCCGTACTTTCCCGCCGATGAATATGGATTTACCCAGCAAGACCGTTTGCAATGGGCAAAGCCTTCGGTGACATATCTCGTCAACGGCGCGGATATTTCCTACCTCGCTAAGTTGCAATTTGAAGGCGGCTTGGCAATTTATAACGAGCGCGAACTCAACCACATGGCGGATGTGAAGCGCGTTGTACAAGGCGCGTTGCGCGTTTGGTACGTTTCGCTCGCGGCGCTGATCTTGCTCGCCGTTCTTGCGCGGCAAAAAAAATGGACGCTTGAATATCTCAACGGTTTGCAGCGCGGCGGCTGGTGGATGATTTATTTCGCGGTTGGCTTGGGGGCAATCGTCGGCGCGGGCATTTTGATCAACCCTGAAATCTTTGATCAATTTTTTATCTTCTTTCATCATATATTTTTCGCCGGCAATTCGTGGCTCTTCGATTATTCAGATACGCTCATCCGCTTATTCCCAATCCGCTTTTGGGAAGACGCTTTCTTATGGGCGGCAATTCTCGCTTTGGGCGGCGGCGCGGCTTTGGCGTTTGGAATCCGAGCGCCGCAGCAAGCGGTGAAACAGCGTGTATAATTTGAATAACGCGACATAAATGTCGCGCCACAATTTTGCCAAAGGATACAAATCAATGACCTTATCATTAGAAAATAAAGTAGCGCTGGTCACCGGCGGTTCGCGCGGAATTGGACGCGCCATCGCGTTAGAGTTTGCGGCGCGCGGCGCGGCGGTTGTCGTCAATTACAACAAATCGCCTGAAGCCGCGCAAGAAGTCGTAAAGAAAATTCAGGAAGCGGGCGGAAAAGCCGCAGCGTTTCAATCCGATGTCTCCGATTTCAAACAAGCCGAAGCGCTGGTCAAATTTGCGATTGAAACTTTTGGAAATTTAAGCGTGCTGGTAAATAATGCTGGCATTACGCGCGATCAATTAATTATGATGATGCCCGAAGCCGATTGGGACGCGGTCATCAATACGAATTTGAAAAGCGCGTTCAACTGCTCGAAAGCCGCCGTCAAACACATGCTGCGAAAACGCGTCGGGCGCATTATCAACATGGCGTCGGTCGCGGGGCAGATGGGCAACCCAGGTCAGACGAATTACTCCGCGTCGAAAGCGGGTTTGATCGGCTTCACCAAAGCGCTCGCGCGCGAAGTCGCGGCGCGTAATATCACAGTCAATGCCATCGCGCCCGGATTTGTGGACACGGAAATTTTGAACGCCATGCCCGCCGAAACTTTGGAGAACGCGGTCAAGATGATGGTTCCGCTGGCGCGCAAAGGCAAACCCGAAGAGATCGCTTATGCCGCCGCCTTCCTTGCCTCTGACGAAGCCGCGTATATTACCGGTCAAGTTCTGGGTATTGATGGCGGCATGGCGATGATGTGAAAAGGAGAAAATATGACTGAAGAAATTCAAGGTAAAACAACCGTTTCGCCTGATGTGCTAGTCACCATTGCGCGTCTCATTGCGTTGCAAGTTCCCGGCGTTAGCAGATTGGCGCCTGTATCGGGCGGAGTCAATCGCTTCTTCAAACGCGGAGCGAGCGACGGCGTTCGCATCGAAACGGAAGACAACACGGTCTACGCGGACCTTCATCTTGTTTTGCAACAGGATGTGAACATCCGCGAAGTCAGCCGCAATGTGCAGCAACAAGTCGCGCGCGCAATTCAAGAGATGGTGGGAATGGACGTCGGGCGCGTGGACATCCATATTGAAGATATTGATTATAAGGACGATGAGGTTCAATAAATGAAACCCCGCACCAGAGCGAGGTCTATCGCTCTGCAAGTACTTTACGAAAACGATCTAGCGAATCATCCTCCCGCCGATATTTTGAAAACGCGGTTGGAGGAATCGGAGACGCCGCTTTCTAACGAGATAGCCGAATTTGCGCGGCAGATTATCTTTGGCGTGCTGCCTCTTACGCAAGACCTTGATCAATTGATTGCAAAATACGCGCCCGAATGGCCCCTCGATCAGATCGCGACGATTGACCGAAATATTCTGCGGATTGCGTTTTGGGAATTTGCGGTGTTCCGCGAAACCCCTGTGAAGGTTGCGATCAACGAAGCGGTGGAACTCGCAAAACTTTACGGATCAGATTCCGCGCCGCGATTTATCAACGGCGTGCTGGGCACTTTGGTAGATCACGAAAGCGAAATCCATCAAATCATCAAAACTAGAATCGCGCGCGCCGCAAGCGAAGCGCATGTGGAAGCGTAACTTATGGAACTCTTTGGCATTGGCATGCCCGAACTAATTTTTATTTTTATCGTCGCCGTCATTGTGATGGGACCGAAAGATATGCAGAAGGCGGGCAAAACTGTAGGGAAGTGGCTGCGAGATTTGGTGACTTCCGACGGCTGGAAAATTTTCCAGCAGACTTCGCGCGAGTTGCGGACGTTGCCCAATAAATTGATGCGCGAAGCGAACGAGGAATTGCATCAAATTGGCAAAGATGTAAACGACCCGATTAATAATGCAGCGAAAAAATATTCGACGCCGGCAGGCAGTCTCTCTATTCCGTCCGCGCCTCTTTTGGTGAAAACTCCCGAACCTGTTGTAGAAATAAAAGAAAACGAAAGCGGCGCGGAAAAAGATGCGTGAATTTTTTACAGGCTTCTGGGAAGGTATCAGCGAGCCCTTCCTTTGGCTGTTCGAGATTGTCGCCTTTCCGTTTCGCGCGATTAAACGATTTAATAAATTTCTAAACACCGAGCCGAAAGAACGTCCGCTGACCGACGTGTTCGTGGATTTGGTCTCCGACCAAGATACGCGCCAAATGATGTGGAATCAAGTGGAGGCGCTGCGCGGGCATCTCTTACGCATGGTGTTGTTTCTTATCATGGCAATTTGTATCGCCTTCTTTTTCACGCAACCATTTGTCGAGTTTCTCGCGCAACCCATTGGCGGATTGAAAGAATTAAAAGCGATTGAGGCGACAGAATCAATCGGCGTATTCATGAAGGCGGCGTTATTTTTGGGCATTGC
>JAVHOY010000236.1:0-9386 GCA_036170295.1 bacterium | reverse complement strand
GCAATGACATAATTTATTTTTTATATTCCCCTTCGCTCGTCAAATTTTCATCTTCATCGAAGATTTTATAAATCAACTTTATGGGAAAGGCTTTGCTTAACATCGCTTGCGCGGGACAATATTTCTCCGCAGAGAGTTCGATGGCGCGCAACACAGCCGCCGCATCAATATTTTTTCCTGTAACCAAATATTCGATCGTCGCGTATGTGAATACTTTGGGATGCTCCTCCGCGCGGTCGGCGTGAACCTTCACTTGAAAGTCCTTCACAGATTGTTTCTTCTTTTGCAAAATGGAGACGACGTCCATGCCTGTGCAGCCCGCCAATCCAAGCGCGATCAATTCCATCGGGCGCGCGGCGCTGTTCTCGCCGCCGACTGATTCTTCCGCGTCTATTTTCTGCGTAAAGCCCGAATCGCCCGCGCCTTCAAAAGCCATTTTACTTTTCCAGTTTAATAAAACATCCATAGTTCACTCCTTAATAATCTCGGTCACATATTGATCGAGTTTTGTTTTTGAGATTGCGCCGACCCACATTAAGCGGACGGTTCCATTTCTATCCACTATAAAAGAACTTGGCAGATTCTCAGTTTTGAACATGCGTTGCGCCAAATATTTTTCATCCAGCCAAATGGGAAATGTCAAACCGAATTCTTTGACAAAGGGCGCGACTGTTTCGCGCGTTTCTTCCTGATTGATACCAATCAATACAAAACCATAGCCTTTATATTTTTCATAGAAAGTCTCCAGCGCGGGCATTTCCGCTTTGCACGGCGGGCACCACGTCGCCCATAAGTTGACCATGACAACGCTGCCGCGATAGTCGGTCAAAGACGCCGATTTCCCCGCGAGGTCTTGCAGAGGCAATTCAGGCGCGGGATAATTCACTGTCGCCGGAATCGCGGAGAAGTCGTCTTGCGAAGCCGCAGCGGGCGTTTCGCGCAAAATCAAAAAGAACACGATGCCAATCGCGATAAGTCCCGCGCCGATCATCATCAACGCCATTAATTGGCTAAAAGAGGGTTTCGCTTTTTTTATCATTTTCACATCCATGTAAGTTATTGACTTCGCGCGCGCGCAAAAAATTACGGGCGGCGATTAGTATAATCTGTAAAAACAAACTGCGCTTAAGGGGGAAAAATGTCATTGACTTTGGGATATTTGGTACTGGCAAGTTCTGCGCGCATTGAGTACTATAGCGTCAATGCTTAACAAGTTGCCGCACATTCCGCTTTTTGAGGGGCTTGAGCTGGATCAAGTCTCGACGCTCAAATCTCTTTTTGAACAAACGAGTTACCCGCCTGACACAACCATCATCGCGCAGGGCGAGGCGGCGCGCCATCTATATCTGCTCCTTGATGGAGACGCGGCGATTCACTATAAACCTTACGACGGACCTTCGCTCATGCTAACCCATTTGCGCGCGGGAGATGTGTTCGGCTGGTCGGCGGCGGTAGGCAGTCGTTTTTACACTTCAAGTATAATCAGCCAGTCGCAAGTTGAAACGATACGAATACAAAGGAAGCATCTTTTGATCTTAATTCAAGAACATCCCAAAACGGGAAGAATTATTTTGGATCGTTTTGCGCGCTCCGTTTCGCCGCGTTGGAAGAACGCGCAAGAACAAGTTGAGGTGTTTTTAAATTCAATAACAGGAGGCGCTTTATGATCGCGGTAGAGGTAAAAGATCAGGAAACTCAATTGCGCGGCTTGATCGAAAAACTGAGCGCGTATGTCGAGCAATTTCACGGCGGCACAGTTGAGTTTGTCGCCTTCGACGGCGAAACGGTCAAGGTGCGTCTTGGCGGCGCGTGTTTGAATTGTCCGCTGTTGCCCGACACTCTGCACGGCTGGGTCGAAGGCACAATCCATCAATTCTTTCCGAACGTAAAAGTGATTGAACAAAAATAATTAGATTTCCAAAACAAGACCTCCGAGTTTTCTAAAGACGCGGAGGTCTGCGTTTCATCATTCGTCCTTGAATTTCAGCCTGACCGTAAACGTCGTCCCTTGATTAATCTCGCTCGCTACCGAGATGGTTCCGCCCAATTCATCCACAATAGACTTAACGATATATAAGCCGATGCCGCTGCCGGGAATCTCCGCGACGGTCACATTCTTGGCGCGATAAAAACGCTCGAACAAATGCGGGATCGCGTCGGGCGGAATCCCCAAGCCATGATCGGCAATGGATACGCTCGCGTCATGCTCTTCGCGCGCGACATTTACCTCGACCGTTTTTCCCTCAGGCGAAAATTTCACCGCGTTGTTGATGAGATTGACAAACACCTGCGAAAGCCCGCCCGCATCGCCGAGAACATTAATGGAATCTTCCTGCGAATCAAATTTGATTGAAATATTGCGTTTATTTGCAATGGCTTTAATCGCCAAAATGGATTCTTTCAACACGGGAATCAAATCCAGCGGCGTCGCTTCAAGATTCATTCTGCCGCTTTCCAAACGTCCCGCCAACAACAATTGATTGATGAGTTCTTTTTGACGATTCAATTCGCCCACCAACACGCGCCAGTATTCTTCCGTCTCTTCTTTCGTGCCGCCTTGCTGCAATAACTCCGTCATCATAATCGCCGCCGTCAACGGCGTGCGTAATTCATGCGAAGCGCGATTGATAAAATCGGACTTCATTTGATCGAGCCGCGCCTGCTCGGTAATATCGCGCACCACAATCAACGCCTCGCTTGCGCTGATCGGATGCAGCCGCGCCTCAAAAGTCTGCTCATGATTCGGCAAGCTAAATCCATATACCCAATGCGAAGAAACAAAAGCGTTCTGTTCTTCGGTTTCAAGAATCATCTTCGCCACATGGGGCGTCCATAAGTCTTCCAATTTTTTTCCAACAACCGATTCGCGCGGCGCATACAGCGGATGATTCGGATTCGCGTTGTAGTCGAGAATGCGCCCCGACAGATCCGCGCGCAGCAGCAGATCGGGCAGCGCATCCACCAGGATGCGGTTGCGCGTTTCGCTGACGCGGATCGTTTCCTCGTAACGCAAACGCTCCAGCGCCGCGCCGATCAAGTTCGCGGTGGTTTGAATCGTATCAAATTCGTTAGTCAACCAAGAGAGTTGATTCTGCTTATCAAACAAAGCGAGGAAGCCAAATGAATCCTGCGCGCCCTGAATAGGGATAACCAAAATCGAGACGAGAGGAATTTGCGCGTTGCGGAGTTTGACTCCCGTCGTCGAAAAAACGCGCGCGGGGTTTTCGGCAATCGCATCCAAAAACGGAGACAGCGCGACGTCGACATTGAATCCCGCCGCGTCGCGTTCAGTCCACTGATATTGAACCCACATCGAAGGCGCGCGAATATTGAACAGCGCGCAACAGAACACATCCACCGCGTACCCAAGCGACTCTAACACTTCGGGGATGGTCGCTTGAATATTGGGAGAGCGAAACAGCCCCGCCGTCGCCTCGCCGATGACAGCCAGCGCGCGCATGTGCCGTTTGAGATTAACCTCAGATTGTTTGCGCTCCGAAATATCGCGCGCCAGCATTTGAATATAGGCGGGCATGCCCGCGTCGTTATGCACCACCGAAACGCTCAACTCCACCGGCAGCAAAGTTTTGTCTTTTTTCTTTAAGGTGGACTCCGCCAAACTTAAATGTTTTTCTAAAAGCGCGCCGCGTTCGTTTGAATCTTCGAGCGGCATGATCTCTTCAACAGGCAAGCCCATCAATTGCGCTTCGTCATAGCCCAATAAACGCAGCGCCTGTTGGTTGGCGGTGATGAATTTGAAATCCAAGCCGATAATGAAAACGCACTCCCCTGTTTGCTCGAATAAAGCGCGGTAATCCAAATTCGTCCCCAATTTATTTTTGCCGCCGATCTGTATCTTGATCTCAACGGGCAGTTTATTGAGGGGAATCGTTTTCTCATCCATACGTGATATCTTCCGGACGCAAGTCGGGCAAGGTCGCCTGCGCGCAAAGCCCTTTTTCAGAATCGATAATCTTGACTTCGCCGCCCAATTTTGAAAACACCGCGCGCGCAATCGTCAGACCGACGCCCAAGCCTTGATAGGCGCGCCCGTCGCCTTGACTGACTTGATAAAAGCGCTCGAATACTTTTTCGCGCAGTTCAACGGGAATTCCCTTGCCTTCATCCAAGACGGTAATGGTCGCTCCGCCATTCTCCCCGATTTTGACGATCAACCCTACGGCGCTGTGTTCGGGGCTAAACCGAAAAGCGTTGTCGAGCAAATGCACCAGCGCTTGCGAAAATTCGCGGCGCGGCGCTTTGATCGTTCCGCTTGGCGCGACTTCGTAAACAAAATGCAATCCTTTTGATTCATAGCGCGCCAGTCTTCTTTTGATGGGCGCAAGAATATGATTCTCGACGTCAATCGGCTGACGCATGATATTTAATTTATTCTGATCTATATCCGACAATAAAATAATATCTGCGATCAAAGACTCCAAACGATCCGCGCTGGAATGCGCGATGCGGATAAATTCAGCCTGTTCTTCAGGCGTGGAGAATTTGCGATTGACAACCATATCCAGCGACATCATCACATTGCCCAGCGGCGTGCGCAGCTCATGATTGAAATTCTGCAAGACTTCTTTGCGAAGTTTTTCCATCTCCTCCTGCGCGGAGCGCTGCGCCTGTTCGCGTCCGCGTTCCTGCTCGGTCTTGACGCGGCGCAGCACCGCTTCGATGCGCGCAATCAATTCATCGGTGACAAAAGGTTTGGCGATGTAATCATCCGCGCCGCTGCGAATCCCCGCCACGCGATCTTGATTGGCAGTCCGCGCCGTTAGAAAAATAAAAGGGATCGGCGCAAGTTGCGGGTCTTCGCTCATTTGCTGCTTCATTTCAAAGCCGCTCATCGCGGGCATCATCACATCCGAGACAATCAGGTCTGGCTTAATTTGTTTGGCTTTAAGAAAACCATCGTCGCCGTTGACGGCGGTCTCGACATTGTATCCATTCCGCCCAAGCGTCGCCGCAAGCCCCATGCGAATAGCCGGTTCGTCGTCTATCACAAGGATCGTGGTTTTATTTTCCATGCTCTGCCTCTGCGTGTTTGTGACATATTCACATTATCCCCGCATCGCATTGGGTAAACATTATAAGGATGTGACAGTTTTGGGAAAGGATGAATTATGAAGGATGAAGGGAGGCGGCGTTTGTTTCCTTATAAAAAAAATCAGCCACAGAGATCGCGGCTTAAGAAAGAACTCCGCGCGCTCTATGGCTTGTCGTAATGATGAAGTCTCAGTCCGTCAAAACTAAAACCGCTTCTTTTGAACAGGTGACTTGATCCTTTGAGCCGATCTTCGGCAATTCAAGATAGGGATTGTTGAAAGTGTCCATGTTGAATTTGGTGGCGCCGATCTTCACTTGAATACGCACAACGGATCCAAGGAAGGTGATGTTCTCAATCGTGGCGTCCACCACGTTGGCTTTCCTTTGTTCAACGGCGAAACTAAAACGCTCAGGGCGGATGGCGATTTTTACTTTATCGCCAGCCTTTCTGCCCTTCGTCCCTTCGGCTGTTTTGAACAGAACGCCGTCCATTGCCAGTAGTCCTTGCTCCACATCAATCACTTCGGCGTCTGCGGTATTGAGCGAGCCGACAAAGTTCGCCACAAAACGAGTCGTGGGAAAGTTGTAAATTTCAAACGGAGCGCCGACTTGTTCCATCTTACCTTCGTACATCACCACTACGCGATCTGAAATGGACAAGGCTTCTTCTTGATCGTGCGTGACGAAGATCGCGGTGATGCCCATCTTTTTTTGAATGGCGCGAATCTCGGAACGCAACTGAACGCGGATCTTCGCGTCCAGCGCGGAGAGCGGCTCGTCAAGCAATAACACTTGCGGATGATTCGCGAGCGCGCGCGCGAGCGCCACGCGCTGTTGCTGTCCGCCTGAAAGTTGATACGGATAGCTGCTCGCTTTATTTTCAAGACGAATGAGCGCAAGCATTTCCGCGACGCGGTCTTTGATAACAATTTCAGACTCTTTGCGTATACGCAACCCAAAGCCGATATTTTGCGCGACGGTCATATTGGGAAACAGCGCGTATGCCTGAAAGATCATGCCGACGTTGCGCTGGTTCGGGGGATTATGGGTGACGTCCTCGCCGTTGACGGTAATCGCGCCTGTGGTCGGCGTTTCAAACCCTGCGATCATGCGCAATGTGGTTGTTTTGCCGCAACCGGACGGTCCAAGAAAAGAAACAAACTCGCCCTGCTCTACCTCAAGATTGAAATCCTGAACCACAGTCGTGCCCGAGTATTCTTTGGAAATATTCGTAAGTTTCAGATGTGACATATTAATTTCCTCGCGTGATGTTTAATGTCCGCCGGTAACTTGTCCCTGCTCGCCGCCGCCGATCAGTTGAATAACGCCCATGCAAGCCCAAATCAGCGCAAAGCTGATAATAGTCGCTGCGGCGGGTTCGTAGGCTTTATTCTGAATCAATAGGGCGATATAAGGAGCAAAGGCTGGCTTGGCAAGATATTGCGCCAACGTGTATTCGCCCATGACGATGGCAAAGCTTAGAAAAGCGCCGCTCAAGATGGAGACGCGAATATTCGGGAAAATGACTTTGAAGAGAATAGAGCCCCAACCCGCGCCGAGACTTTGCGCGGCTTCAGTCAAGGTCTGCACGTCAATCGCGCGCAATCCCGTATCAATCGCGCGGTACATATACGGCATGGATAGTACCGTATACCCCGCGACCAAAAGCGCGGGGCTGTCTACGATCAATAGCGGCGGCTGGCTAAAAGTTCGCACCAAACCAAAGACATATACGATGGCTGGAATCACAAAGGGCAGCAAAGTGATCAACTCCACTACGGAACGAAACTGCGGGACTTTAAGCCGCACCCAGTACGCGGTAGGCACAAAAATTACAATGGCGACGATGATGGTGAGTATCGCCCATAAAACGGACGCGGGAAATTTAAGTTGGAATACCGGATCGGAGAAAACATTGCTATAAGCTGTAAAACTCAAATGACCAAGCTCCGCGCGCAAGGAAAACATGAACGTCGCCAACAAGGGCAGGAAAAAATAGAGGATGCCTAGAATCATCCAAAACCATGACCAGATTACGCCGCTGCGTTTCATTTCAACCACCTTTCCGCTCTGCGTTGAAGTATGGTGTAGATAGTCATTACCGCCGTCATCACAATCACCATTCCAAATGCGACCGCGTATCCTAAGCCGGGATCGCCCAATACATCGCCGCGCAACTGCGCTCCGATGACAATCGTCGCAAGGTTGATGGACGAGCCGCCAGTCAACGCCACTGCGGTGGCAAAAGCGCCGAATGAATTCCCAAAGAGTAAGATCATTGACCCCATGATGGACGGCAATAAGATAGGGAAAGCCACATAGCGCCAATATTGAAACGTCGTCGCGCCGAGATTTTCTGAAGCCTCAACCCACTCGCGGCGTAATCCGTCAATTGCGGGAGCGATGATCAACACCATCAGCGGGAATTGGAAATACATATACACCGCGCTCAACCCCCAAAATTTATAAAGCGTGAAACCATAATCGTAGATGTTTATTCCCGTAAACTTCAGCCAATTGGTCAACATGCCTGTCGGACTTAAAAGCGCGATAAAGGCAAACGCGAGCGGAATGCCCGCGAAGTTTGACGCGACGCCGCTAAACGTCATCAGGCTGGAACGCATGAAGCGCGGAAGTCCGCCGCGAATGGAAGCGTAAGCGAGGATGAAGCCAAAGAGACCGCCGCCCAGCGCCGTCACAACGCTGATCTTGATGCTCATCCAATACGCGCCTAAAACATAAGGGGATTGCAATAGATTGAAGATATTACGAAGCGTAAATTCCCCGGTTTTCGCGTCTACAAAGGTGCGAATGACAATGGTTGAAGATGGATAGATCAAAAACAAAAACGCGAATAAAAAGAACGGCATGACTCCGAGCCACGCCAAGGAAACCTTGGGAAGGACGGGGCGCGCCAGAGGCGCGTCCCGTTTTTCAATTTGTGACATCGTCACAAAAACCTATTTAACTTCTACGCCGACGGTGGTATCCCAACCAGTTTTGATCGCATCTCTCGCAGCGGAGAGTTGCGCGGGGCTAGGAGAAACAGCCGAAGCGAAAGCGCTAGAGGCAGGAAGTTTGGATTTCAAGTCGGCGGGAATAACGCCGCGCGATTCCATATCAGCCTGTTGAACGCCGTGAGCGTAACCCTTCATCCAAGCCAGTTGACCTTCGTCGGAGTGGAGAATTTCCATCCATACTTTGGCGCAATTGGGGTGCGGGGCATACGCGCTGATCGCTTGAACGTACATGCTGGCGATGGTCGGGTTCGGGTAAACAATTTCGAGCGGCGGGTTGCCTTTGAGGGAATCCTTATCGCCGAAAGCGTTATAGTCCCAAGCCAAAACGATGGGGGTTGCGCCTTGAGCCACAGTGCCGACCTTCGCAATCACGGGCACAAAATTGCCCGCATCGTTCACCTGCTTGAAGAAATCAAGACCGGGCTGAACGTTGTCTAAAGAGCCGCCGTTAGCCAAAGTAGCCGCGAAAACAGACTGAGCCGCTTGATTGGAACTGCGCGGGTCGCCGGTGAGGGCAACCTGTCCCTTGTATTCGGGTTTGAGTAAATCTTGCCAATTCTGCGGAACATTCTTAACTACGGCGGTATTGACTTCAAGCACCATCACGCCGTAATAGCCGCCGATCCACAAACCAGTGGGGTCTTTCGCGGGCAGTCCGAGAACGGTATCAGGAATTTTGTCCCAACTGGAGACTTTGTACGCTTGATAATCCTTGGCGTCAATGCCTTGTTGTCCATAAGCATAGCCAACGTCAACGATGTCGGGAGCCTGCGGACCTTTGTTGCCTTTGTTGGCTTCAATCGCGGCAAGTTCGTCGGCTGAGCCGGCGTTCTCGTCCAGCGAGTTGATTTTGAGTCCGGTGGTGGTTTCAAACAGCTTGAAGATTTCGCCGTAATTTGCCCAGTTAGCCGGCGTGGCAATGATCGTCACCATGCCTTCAGTCTTACAAGCGGCAAGAAGATCGGCAGGAACGCTGGCAACAGCGCCCTTAGCGACAGGGGCAGCCCCGCCGCCGCACGCAGACAATACAGTGGCGGCAATCACGAACAGAGCAAACAGTTGGTACGCGAACTTTTTAGTAAGCATTTCTCTTTATCTCCTTTATGTGATTTTCTTACTTTGGATGGATAGGACGACTAAACCGACGAAATAATTTATGTTCATTTTTTCCAGGCGCCTCCAATTTGTTAGACAACCGCGAGTATTGTAGCATTATCAAAATTCAAAGTCAAACGCGCTAACTTTGGATTGACAATCAAAAAAATAACGCGCTATATATTTTTGAACAACCAATAAAACCCTACGGAAAATATC
>JAVHOY010000235.1:0-2081 GCA_036170295.1 bacterium | reverse complement strand
CGAAGGGAAAAAACTCCCTTTGTGAACTTAGCGTCCCTCGCGTTTAATTTTTTTACTTGTAAACCAAGAACCCAAACACCGCGCCAGCAACCACCAGCCAAACAGGATTAATCTCGGTCAACGTCAGCAACGCAAATGCGACAATAGCGATCATAACCTTATCCCAGTTTTGCGCGAGACCTTTTCCCCAGCCCAATGTGCTCACGCTAAAAACGGAAGAAGCCATGACGTACGTTGTCCACAACAACAAGCCGACAATGATCGGGCGCACGGCTTTGAGCATGGCTTTCACAGTCGGGCTGTCTTTGATTCCAAAAAAGAAAATGACCATGACCAGCATCAAAAGAGTCGTCGGCAAGACAGTCCCCGTCACAGCCGAGATTGCGCCCCACGCGCCCGCCATTTTATATCCGATGTACGCGGAGACTTGCGGCGCGATCGGTCCAGGCAATGCGTTGCCGATTGCCAGCGCGTCCGCGAATTCTTCGGTAGTGACCCAACCCATGCCGACTGCCTCGCGTTGCATGAGTCCCATCGAAGCGGGACCTCCGCCCCACGAAACTAACGCGACGCGCGAAAAGACAAGAAATAATTTCCAAAGTAAATTCATGTTTTACCATTCTCCAAATTGCGCTACAGCGCCGGACTTATATTCCTCCAAACGCAAGCGATGACCGCGCCATAAATTTTCGGGCAATGCGTTCAATGGAAAGGCGCGCAGTTCCGCAATCTCTGCATCGGGTTTGCCTGTGAATTTGAATTCATGGCAAATAAAAACAATGTTGTGATCGGTCTTCCATTCGGTGAAGTTGGTGTACGCGCCGAGTAATTTTAATTCGCCCAACTCCGCGCCGGTTTCTTCTTTGGCTTCGCGCCGCGCCGCTTGATCGAGCGTTTCGCCGCGCTTCACTCCGCCGCCGGGCATAAACCATCCGCCCACATAGGTTTGACGCACGAGCCAGACTTTATCGCCTTCAATCATCATCGCGCGAACGCCCATCCGCACAGGGCGGAAAATGAAGCAGTAAATACGGAAGGCGTAGTAGAGAATGCGAATGAACATGGTCGGCGGTCAATCGTCCATCGTCAAGATTATTGATGTCCCAAAATGGGATGCGGCTGATAGGATTCTTCCAGCCGTTTAATTTCTTCTTCGGATAATTTAATATCCAACGCGGCAAGGGCTTGATCTAAATGCTCGATTTTGCTTGACCCGATAATGGGCGCGGCGATATAAGGTTTGCTCAACACCCACGCCAGCGCGATTTGTGAGGCGGTAGCGTTATGTGCCTTTGCGACTTCCGCCGCGCGACCTGCGACCGCGAAATCTTCTTCGCGAAAATACAACTTGTTTGCAAATGGATCGTTTTTTGCGCGGGACGTCTCGCCGCCTCCGCCGCGTTTGCGGTTGCCCGCGAAGAATCCGCGCGCCATCGGACTCCACGGAATCAATCCGATGCCCTGATCTTTGCACAGCGGAATCATCTCGCGCTCTTCCTCGCGATAAACAAGGTTGTAGTGATTTTGCATGGAGATGAATTTTGTCCAGCCGTTCATTTCCGAAACATGCAGCGCTTTTTCAAACTGCCATGCAAACATCGAGGACGCGCCGATATATCTCGCCTTGCCCGCGCGGACGACGTCGTTCAACGCTTCCATCGTTTCTTCGATGGGCGTGTTGTAGTCCCAGCGGTGGATTTGATACAAGTCAACATAATCCATTTGCAGGCGTTTGAGCGACTTGTCAATTGAATCCAGAATATGTTTGCGCGAAAGTCCGCCATCGTTGGGGTCGTCGCTCATTTGCTGATAAACCTTAGTGGCAACGACAATGTTTTCGCGCTTGACTCCTTTCAATAAATTTCCCGTAATACGTTCGCTTTCTCCTAATGAATAAACGTCCGCTGTGTCAAAGAAGTTAATGCCCGCGTCCAAGGCGCGTTTGACAAAAGGCTTCGCTTCGTTTTCTTCCAAGACCCATTCGTGCCATTTCTTTGAGCCATAGGTCATCATCCCTAAACAGAGACGCGAAACTTTTAATCCAGACTTTCCGAGGTTGAGGTATTGCATGAGGACTCCTT
>JAVHOY010000234.1:0-9418 GCA_036170295.1 bacterium | reverse complement strand
GTGCGCGAGCATGTCATCTCATTTCTCGGCGCGGGCGCGTACAACCATTACATCCCCTCTGTCGTTGACCACATCCTGCGGCGCGGAGAATTCTATTCAGCCTACACGCCCTATCAGCCAGAGATTTCACAAGGCACGCTGCAATCCATCTTTGAATATCAATCGCTGATGTGTACCTTAACTGGCATGGAAGTTTCCAACGCCTCGCATTATGACGGCGCAACCGCCACCGCCGAAGCCGTCAGCCTCGCGTATGCTCAATTTCGCGGCAAACGCAAAAAGGTGGTCATGTCGCCCAGCGTGCATCCGCAGTACCGCGAAGTTGTCCGCACGTACACGCAAGGCTTGGACATAGAAATCGCGGGCGATAAAGAATTACAAATTACAAATTACGAATCTCTCACCGCCCTCGTTGACGACAACACCTCCCTCGTCATCGTCCAGTATCCCGATTTCTTTGGGCGCATCCACGATTACACAAAACTCATTGCAGACGCGCACGCAAAAGGCGCGCTGGTTTGCGTAGTAGCGAATCCCACCGCGCTGGTCATGCTCAAGACTCCCGCCGAAATGGGCGCGGATATTGTGGTCGGCGAAGCGCAGCCGTTTGGAATTCCGCTTTGGTACGGCGGACCGTATCTCGGATTTTTCACCACCAAAAAATCTTACATTCACAAAATGGCGGGGCGTTTGGTTGGCGAAACCACCGACAATCGCGGACAACGTTCGTATGTGCTGACGCTCACCGCGCGCGAGCAACACATCAAACGCGAACGCGCCACGTCCAACATTTGCAGCAATCAAGGTCTGCTCGCGCTCGCCACTGCGGTCTATATGTCCACGCTTGGCAAAACGGGTTTGCAGCAAGTTGCGAATCTTTGTTATCAAAAAGCGCATTACGCCGCCGCCGAACTCAGCAAGATTAAAGGCTTCGGCTTGCAGTACAGCGAACCGTTCTTCCATGAATTTGTTTTGCGCTGTCCCAAACCCGCCAGCGAAGTCAACGAACATTTGCTTGAACACGGAATCTTCGGCGGCTACGACCTCGGCGCTGATTACCCCGCGCTCAAAAATCATCTGCTGGTCGCCGTCACTGAAATGAACAGCAAGCAGGAAATTGACACGCTGGTCGAAGTCTTAAAGGAGATGGAATAATGTCCACTATTGTTGAACCTACCATCTTTGAACTTTCCTCCCCAGGCAGACTCGGCGTGACCATGCCCGCATCCGACGTGCCGACAGTTGCTCTGCCCAACAAAAATTTGTTGCGCTCTGAGTTGTCTCTGCCCGAACTCGCGGAAGTGGATGTTGTCCGTCATTACACGCGCCTCAGCAAATTCAACTACGGCGTGGACGATGGCTTCTATCCGCTGGGTTCATGCACCATGAAATACAACCCGAAGATTAACGAAGATACTTGCCGCTTGCCTGGCTTCCTTTATACGCATCCATTGCAGCCAGTTGAAACGGTACAAGGCAATCTCGCGTTGATGTTTGAATTGCAGGAATGGCTGAAAGAAATTGTCGGCATGGCTGGCATGACTCTGCAACCCGCCGCGGGCGCGCATGGCGAATTCACGGGCGTGTTGATGATGAACGCTTATCACCAATCGCGCGGAGATACCAAGCGCAAAAAGATGCTCATCCCCGACGCGGCGCACGGAACGAATCCCGCCTCCTCAGGCATGGTCGGACTCGACGTCATCACCATCCCCTCCGACTCGCGCGGCAACGTGGATTTGAAAGCGCTCGCCGCCGCCTGTGACGATACCGTCGTCGGCATGATGCTGACCAACCCGAACACGCTCGGCATGTTCGATGAACACATCGAAGAAGTGGTCGCGCTGGTACACAAATGCGGCGGCTTGATGTATGGCGACGGCGCGAACTTAAACGCGCTGCTCGGCATCGTGCGCCCTGGCGATCTCGGCTTTGACGTGATGCACATCAACTTGCACAAAACATTCGCCGTCCCGCACGGCGGCGGCGGACCTGGCTCTGGTCCTGTCGGCGTGAGCGAACGCCTGTTCGACTTTTTACCGACCCCACTGGTTGGCATTGTTGAAGAAGGCGACGAAGAAATTCCTCCGCTGTATGGCTTCATCACGCCCAAGAAAACCATCGGACGCATGAAAGCCTTTCACGGTCACTTCGGCGGCGGACTTGTCCGCGCTTACACTTATATTTCCATGCACGGACCCGATGGCTTGAAAGATATTTCGCAGTACGCGGTGCTTAACGCCAACTACCTGCAAGTCAAATTACGCAATACCTATCACGTTCCGTATGACCGCATCTGTATGCACGAGTTCGTGATGGAAGGTCGCTTTGAAGGCTCGGATATTCGCGCGCTGGATATTGCCAAACGCCTGATGGACTACAACTTCCACCCGCCGACAAACTACTTCCCGCTCATCGTCCACGAAGCGCTGATGATCGAACCCACCGAGACCGAAAACAAAGACACGCTCGACCGTTTCGCTGACGCGCTCATCAAAATCGCGGAAGAAGCGAAGACTCAACCTGAGTTGCTCCACGACGCGCCGCACATCACTCCCTTCGGCAGAATGGATGAAGTCAAAGCCGCGAGGGAGTTAGTCCTCTGTTGCTGGCTGCCTGAGAATTACGAAAGCCTGAAATAAATTAAAATCTCCGAGTTCTTAAGGAACTCGGAGATTTGCGTTTAATTGCGCGTGGCGCTAATCCTATTTCATTTTTTGCGCCCTAAAATAGGAATTGCGGTAATCAACACGATCACGATGCCCATCACAAAAATCCCGTCCGTCGAGCCGATTCTGGACTGATCTTCGGCGGGCGGCGTGGGCGTGACCAGTTGCATGGAAAGCGAAGCCGCGCCCAAATTCCGCGCCGATGCGACAGGTTGATTGCAACTTGTAAGCGCTGTAAAAACAAATAAGATCAGCAGGATAAAACCAATTTTTATTTTCATCATTTTTTTTTGCAATTGTATCACGGCTATAAAACGCACAATTCAACTCTTATATGTACTTTTCTACGCTTGTACTGTATAATGCGCGAAATCAATTTGCTGACGGGGTTCAGCGCCTATGAATGACATGATTATAAATGTTATCAATGCCCTTATGGTTGTTTTTCCGTTCCTCGTCCTGATAATCGTCGGGACGAGTTTAACGTATTCTCAAAATTCGGTCGTTTTTTCACACTGTCGCCTATTTCCATATTTAAGTTAATTCAGCCTTCGCCGCCGCTCATTCGGCGGCGTTGCGCTTAAGTTTATTCTAGGAGCATCCATGATCAAAAGAATTTTTGACTGGCTGAAACAGCCGCTGGGTCTAATCGCGGTAGGCATCGCGGCGCTGACCTTGTTCAGCCTGGCAGCGTACGGAATCAACGCCACGCAACAGCCGCCTGAACAGCCTATTCAATTTCCGCACAAAACGCATATTGCGTTGGGCGTTCAATGTTTATATTGCCATCCCGGCGCGGCGCGCGGACCTGTAGCGGGCATTCCTTCGCAATCCAAATGTTGGGGATGTCATCAACAGATTGCCAAAACAAATGACCCGAAGTCCGAGTTACGGTTTTTGAAGGCAGCCGTTGAAAGCGGAACGCCCATCGAATGGGTTCCCGTCGCGCAAGTTCCAGACTTCGTTCAGTTCAATCACCGCGCGCATATCGCGGCGGGAAAAAACTGCGAGGATTGTCACGGCGATATGACCAACATGACCGTCGCGCAAAATCCGCAGGTTTTCAACATGGGTTGGTGTTTGGCTTGTCATGTTAAAAACGCGGGCGACGATCACGCGAAATTGGTCAAACTCACCGACTGCGCCACATGTCATTATTAAACTGAGGAAACAATTATGAGCAAACAATTTTCGCGGCGTGATTTTCTCAAGCTGAGCGGCGTAGGCGCGGCAAGCGCCGCCGTCCTCACGGGCTGCGGTCCGGCTTCGCGTTACGTCAAGCGCGAACCGTACATGCAAATGCCCGAATACACCTACAATGGGCTGAGTACTTATTACGCCACCACATGCCGCGAGTGCGCGGCTGGCTGCGGGCTGGTCGTCCGCACCTCGCAAGGACGCGCCATCAAAACCGAAGGCAACGCGGATCATCCGCTCAATCTCGGCAAGACTTGCGCGCGCGGTCAAGCAACTTTACACGGGTTGTATAACCCCGACCGCGTCGTCGAGCCGATGCAAGGCGGCAAAGCGATCACATGGGACGAAGCGACGGAAGTTATTTCCAACGCGCTAAAAAGCGCCAAGCCCGAAGAAATCGCCTTTTTGATGGGAACCGCGCCCGACCATCTTTTTGATTTTGTATCTGACCTCGCAGCCGCGACAGGCGTCAACGCGCCGATTCGCTTCAACGCGCTGAGCATGTTCGATTCTCAAGCGACGTTAAGCGCAGCCGCGCAAAACCTCTTCGGTCAAAGCGGATTGCCCTTCTTCGATATTGGCGGCGCGCAACTCGTTTTATCTTTCGGCGCAAACTTCCTTGAGACGTGGCTCTCTCCCGTTGCATACACGCGCGGATTTTCAGGCTTGCGCGAAGCTCAAACCAAGATGCGCGGCAAGCTGATTCAATTTGAAGCGCGCATGTCTTCCACCGCCGGCAAAGCGGACGAATGGATTCCGCTCAAACCCGGAACCGAAGCGATGACAGCGTTGGCAATCGGCAAACTTGCGTCTGAGATCAAAGGCATTCCCATGCCGCGCGCTTTCGCGGATGTTGATCCAATGACAGCCGCTGCAACTGCGAATATCAAATTTGATACGCTAAAACAACTCGCCGAGTTGTTTGCAAACTCAAAGGGCGCGTTAGCCATTCCCGGCGGCGCGGCGTTAGGTCAAAGCAACGGACTCGCAGTTGCGGAAGCCGTACTTGCATTGAACGCGCTTGCGGATAACTTCGGCAAAACGGGCGGCGTGTATTTCTCCGCGCTGGCGCCGAATCAAACTGAGTATCAGCGTCCCGCATCCGCGCAAGAAATGCAAGACTTCGTCAAAAAAATGGCGGATGGAAAATTCAAAGTGTTGTTCGTGCATGGCGTGAATCCCATTTTTGAATTGCCCGCCGCGTTTGGTTTCAAGGATGCGTTGAAGAATGTGGGTCAGGTAATTTCTTTCGCCACTTTCCCCGACGAGACCGCCCAAGAAGCCGATTACGTTTTCCCCGATCATCATGGGCTTGAGTCTTGGGGCTATCAGCGCGTGTTCACGGGCGCGGCTCAATCCACGCTTTCGGGAGCGCAACCGGTTGTCTCGCCGTTTTATAATACTCGCGCCACAGTTGATCTGTTGCTTGCCGCCGGTCAACTCGCGGGCGGAAAATTCGCGCTGACTTTCAAAGACGAAGTCGAATTCATTCGCAGCAAACTCGCGCCGCTGATGAATGAAGCCGACGGGTTTTATTCCGCGCCTGATATGAATACTTTTATGGCGTACTTTCAACAGCATGGCGGCTGGTGGCAGACGACCGACGCTCGCGCAACTCCCGCAACTGCGGATGTGTTGAACCGCAGCATGAGCGCGGACGAATCTAAATTTTTAGGCGACGGCGAATTCTTCTTTGTGCCGTTTGTCTCGCCCACGTTAGCGGAGGCGGGCGCGAACAAGCCTTGGCTGCAAGAATTGCCCGACCCAACAACGACTGTGATGTGGAACTCGTGGGTTGCGATGAACCCAACCACCGCCGAAGAACTTGGCATTGCCGACGACGACGTTGTCCGCATCGTCAGCGAATTTGGCGCGTTGGAAGTATCCGTTTATAAGTATCCCGCCATTCGTCCCGATACGGTTGCGATTCCATTTGGTCAAGGTCATACGGCTTACGGACGCTACGCGGAGCATCGCGGCGTAAATCCCACAGACTTGCTTGGACAAAACTTTAACGAAGCCGGCGATCTTGCGTTTGCCGGAGTCAAGGTAAAAATCGAAAAGACCGATAAAAAGAAACCGCTCTCGCGCCTCGAAAGCATCATGGGCGTTTACGGCGTGGGTCTTGGCGGCAAGGAGTAATCATGATTAGACCTGAAGAAATTAAAATGAGCGTAGAAGAAACCGGCAAATGGGGCATGGTCATTGATCAAGATATGTGCAGCGGCTGTCAGGCATGCGTCGCCGCGTGCGCGATGGAAAATAATATCTCCTTTGTCGGCGAAGAAGATTCTGGCTACGGTCGCTCTATGCACTGGATTCGCATCGAGCGCTTTTGGGAAGGCGAATATCCCGATGTGAAGATGACGCCTAATCAGCCGATGCTTTGTCAGCAATGCGGACATGCCACCTGCGAACCCGTTTGTCCCGCGTTTGCAACCGTCCACTCGCAAGCGGAGCAATTGAACGTCCAAGTTTATAACCGCTGCGTCGGCACGCGCTATTGCGCCAACAACTGTCCGTATCAAGTGCGCTCCTTCAACTGGCGCGATTACGAACGTCCCGAACCTTTGTCCAATCAATTGAATCCAGATGTGACCGTGCGTCGGCGCGGCGTGATGGAAAAATGCACATTCTGCGTCCAGCGCATCCACAAAGCGGAAGATAACGCCAAATCTGAAGGGCGCGAAGTGGCGGACGGCGAATTCACAACCGCGTGCGCGCAGGCTTGTCCCGCGAACGCGATCACCTTCGGGCGCGTGGATAATCCCGATTCGCTCGTTTCGCAATTAGCGCGCGTTCATGGTCACGGAGTCAAACATCTTGAAGAACTTGGCACACTTCCGCATGTGACCTACTTCAAGGGAGGGTAAAAATGTCAGATAACAAAACGCATTCGCAAGAAGAACATCTCCGCGAAGAACACTTGATGCTCGACCCGCTTCCGCGCGGGAAGATGAACGAGATGGTCATGGAAGCCATGACCGAACCGCCCACATGGAAGTTCTGGCTGGTCTTTGGAATCTTAAGCGCGATTGTGGCGTACGGCTTGTTTTATTCATGGGGCAAAATGATCGCGGAAGGTCTCGGCGTCGCGGGCGTAAATCGTCCGGCTTATTGGGGCGTGTTCCTCGTCAACACCGTATTCTGGATCGGCATCAGTCACGCGGGGACTTTCATCTCCGCGATTTTGCGCGTCTTCAAAGCGGAGTTCCGCCGCCCGTTCACCCGCGCCGCAGAGTTGATGACCACCTTCGGTTTGGTGCAAGCGGGCTTCAGCATCTTCATGCACTTGGGGCGCGTCTGGCTGGCATATTGGCTCATGCCGTATCCCAACGAGCGCATGTTGTGGCCCAACATGCACTCTCCGCTCACTTGGGATTTGCTGGCGATTACCACCTACCTGCTTTCATCTACCATGTATCTTTTCCTGCCGCTCATTCCTGATCTCGCTATGGCGCGCGACCGCTCCACAGGCTGGCGCAAAAACTTTTACAAAACGCTCGCGCTTGGCTTTCGCGGAACGGAAGGCGAATGGACTCACCTGCGCAGCGCAATGGGCATCTTTGCGTTTGCGATCATCCCCGTGATGTTCTCAGTGCATACCATCGTTTCATGGGACTTCGCCGCGGCAACCCGCCCAGGTTGGAACTCGACCATCTTTGGTCCATACTTCATCGTCGGCGCGTTACATTCTGGCATGGGCGCGGTAGTCGTGGTGCTGGCTGTGATTCGCAGCACGATGAAAAATATGAAATATTTTATCCGCGCCGAACATTTCGACGCAATCGGCAAACTGATGCTGATCATCTCAATGACTTGGGCGTACTTCTTCTTTAACGATTACATGGTGCAATGGTACGGCGGCGACAAATGGACGCATCAACTGCTGCACTTCCACGAAGCGGGTCCGCTAGGTTGGATGTGGTTCGCCATGTTAATCTGCAATATAGCCGTTCCATGGGCGCTTCTTTGGAATAAAAAATGGCGCTCCACTCCCTGGCTTATCGCCACAGTTGGAATCATCATCAATGTCGGCATGTGGTTTGAACGCTACATCATCATTCCCGTTTCGCTCAGCATTAACCGTATGCCCTTCACTTGGCGCTTGTACAAACCCGGCATCGAAATCCCGCTCGGCATCGGCACGCTCGCGTTCTTCATCCTGCTTTATATGGGCGCGTCGAAATTAATTCCGCTCATCCCAGTT
Organism: bacterium; assembly: GCA_036170295.1. Lineage (GTDB taxonomy): Bacteria > Chloroflexota > Anaerolineae > Anaerolineales > Villigracilaceae > Villigracilis. The sequence continues at coordinate 1,342 of JAVHOY010000234.1, read as the reverse complement.
TGGGAAGTGGAAGAAGGTCAGATGGCGCATGAGTTCAAGAAATTTGGACGCGAAACCGTTGTATCGGTCAGCGAATTGGAATAGGAGGACAAAATGACTGAATCTAAAATTGTAGATTTGCTCGCGGTCTTCCCTGACCTCGAACCTGCCGCCAACGCGATAGAGAAACTGCGCGCCATGGGAGTCAGCGACGATTGCATGAACATCATCTCAGGCATTCCTGTGACTGAAGCGATGCTGGGTCGTCCCGCGCAATGGACAAACGTTCCGCGCATCGCGTTCGGCGGCGCAGTTCTAGGATTTGGCGCGGGGTTCTTGCTCGCCTTTGTTACTCCTTACGTTTATCCCTATCCCATTCAATTAGGTCCGCAGGCTTTTACGCCGGGACCGCCCAGCGTGGTGGTGTTGTTTGAGTTGACCATGCTCGGCATGTTGCTTTCCACCTTCTTGGGCGTGTTCCTTGATAGTTATTTCCCCAACTATCGCCCGATGAAATACGTCCCCGAAATCAGCGACGGCAAGATCGCGATTCTGATCGAATGTCCGCATGTGGAAGAAAATAAAATCACCGACGCGCTCAAGAAAATGGGCGCGGAATCAGTGAACCCCGCGGAGGCGCAACACTTATGAGACTCTTCAAACAACTTATAAACGTCTTTGCAGTACTCGCCGTACTCGTCGGCGTATTGATGCTCTTCACATACGACGTAATCAAAATTGATTGGGTCGTCTTCATGGAGATTCAACCGTCTTATGGCGCGCAGGAAAAACCTCTGCCCGTGCCAGCGCAATCCATTCCAGTGGAAGGCGCGGCGTATATTCCCGGCAACGGCGCGCCGACCAATCCCGTCGCAGCGGATGAAACTTCCCTCGCGCGCGGCAAACAACTTTTCCAAACCAGCTGCGCGATATGTCACGGCGCGGAGGGCAAAGGCAACGGCAACGTCGCCGCGTTCTTCACCAAAAAGAAACCCGCCGACTTGACCAGCGCGGCAATCCAAAGCCTGAACGATGGCGCGGTCTTTATGATAATCAGCAACGGATTTGGTTTTATGCCCGCGTTGAATGAAAACTTTACGGTGCGCGAGCGCTGGGACTTGGTCAATTTTTTCCGCACGCTTAAAGCGGCACAACCTTAAGGCAGGCGCTTCATGAATGACGATGTTCGCACAACTATTTATCGCACGCTCACAATTTTTATAATAGGGACTTTGGTATGGCTTGGGCTTGTTTTTGTGAACGCCTGCGGGTTTTCACTGGCTTGCAACCAAGCGTTAGCGCCTGTGGAACGAACTCCAATCCCCACGCTTTTCCCCGCGACCATGCCCGCGCCGACTCGCTT
>JAVHOY010000233.1:7817-9519 GCA_036170295.1 bacterium | reverse complement strand
ATTTTCCATTACTCCCAATTCTCCAACCAAAACGGCGAATCTGAATTGAGGTCATTGAACTTGCTCAGCAACGATTCGATATCCGTCGCCATGCCGGGCAGATGCTCCAACTTGCAAGCGCTGACCCATTGCGCGCGCGACTTCTGCGTCAGCGCGCATAACGCCGCGCGTCCGCCGTTCAGCGCGGATTGATTGCGCCGCTCGTCCGACTCCACCTCGACGTATAACTGCTCCGCGCCGCGCATCACGCGCGCATCCGGCGCGGACTTTGTCCCTTTGACTTCGGGCAAAACTTGCGTCGCCCAACCGCGTTTGCGCGCGTGCATCGCGAGCAACAACGTCGCGACGGTATATTCCGGAAAACGCGCGCCTTCGCGCAAACGAATCAATCGCGCCCAATCATTCTCAAGCGGTCGCGCTTGAAAAAGGGATTGATACAGGCTCTCGCCCGCGGCTGAAAACCGATGAAGTTTCAAAGACGTGCGCGGCGATTGGAGTTCAAGAACCTCGGTCACAAGAACCTTGGCATTCTCAAGACCAGTGATCACGCGCTGTATCGAACTTGACCCGCCCGATACGCCCACCGTTTGCGCCAGCGCCTCGGTCAACTCCATCGAGGCAGTCAAGCGCCAGCGCCCGATCAGATACAAGACGATCCAATAGCGTTCAAAGACGCGTTGCAGATCTCCTCCGCTGCGCTCGCCGCCGCTCAGCGCATTCGAGAGCGCCGCGGGAATTTTCTGAGGAAATTTTTTACGCGCCATTTTCGCGTCCAAAACGATCGCGCTCAACGCGGGCGTTGCGCCTGACGGAATATTTTCAAGCGCGTCCGTTGCCGTGTTCTCGACGTTTGTTATTTCTGTTGAAACAAAAACGGGAGGCGCGACAACAGCGGAGTTCTTTGCGCGCTCGTCTTCGAGATTAAGTTCAGCCTGACTCAGCGCGGTTTTCAATGCGGCAATCTGATTGCGCAATTCGCGCTGCGCCTGCATATCGGGTTCAACCGATGCGCCCCAGCCGCGCGCGGGCGCGGGGACTTCATCGAAAAACTGCTTCCAATCCAAAGCGCCCCAATGGGCGGGGATGGAGGGATCGTTGCGGCTGATTTCTTGCAGTCGTTTTCCATCGAAGCGGTTCGCGGTTTCAACCAGCGCCTGACGCATGGCGCGGATGGCGTCTTCGCTTTTGCGGCGCAGATCGCGTTCGGCTTGCAAGAGGTCGTCCATGGCGCGTTGATGCGAGATGTGTAAAGTTGAGTTCATCGTTATTGTTGTAATAGATTGATCGCGCTCTGCACGGACGCGATGGCGGCGTTGCGATCGAGAATGCCCGTGGACCAGTCGCGCACATTCAGCGCCGCGTTTTCCAAAATCAGTCGCGCATTGACCAGCGCCGGGTCGCCTTCTTTTGTGTCTTGCGCGATCTGCTTGATCAGAAGTTGGGTCGCAACCGGGTTGGGCTGCCGATCTAAAGTTCGCGCCAACTGCATTGTGTCCGCGCGCAAAATAGAAAGTTCTTTTGCGTATGCGCGTTGCGCTTGAAACAGGCGCCAGTCAGACCAGCCCAGCAAGCGCGGCGCGCCGCTGTCCATCGGGGTCGCGTTCTGTCCGATCTGCGCCATGCCCACCAGCGCGATAATGATCAACACGGCGAAGGCAACCAGCCAGAGCGCGTCTTCGTTTTTGCGAAAGTTGAATTCAAT
>JAVHOY010000233.1:2088-7717 GCA_036170295.1 bacterium | reverse complement strand
TTCATTTCAACGTCAGCGCGCGCATTTCGGAGGTGGTCTCGACGACCACGCGCATTTCGGGAGTCAGCGGAATGATATGTTCGACGCGAACCGTCGCGACGCAATGCGCGAACGTGGGCGCGGGAAAGTTGATCGCCAGTCCTTCGATGGCGTAGCGGATCTTGCCCGCGTCGTTCAACGTCGCTGAGAATTCGCGCGCCGCCTGCCTGCGCGCCAGTTCGGGTTTGATGCGTTTTCGATTTGTATCAATGAACAACGGCACATCCAGCGCGTCCGCAGCGGACTGGCAAGCCGCGTCGTTTGCCGTTTGCAGATGACCGCGCACATACATCATGCGCGTCACATCAACGCTCAACGACGAAAGCGGGATGAAGACAAACACCAGCAGCGTTGCGAACCACGCATACGCGTCGCCTCTGCGCGACCTTAACAAACGGCGCATCACCAGCCTTCCTGACGAAAGACAGCCATCGCCATGCCTTTGATATCCGCGTCGGAACTGTCGCCGCCGAAGAAACTCAGCAAGCCGCCCATCAAATTGGGGACGCTCCAATCCACTTTGACGTTGATCTGCGCGCCGGGAAATCCGCCGCCCGATACCGCGACGACGTAATCGCCCACGCTGGCATACGCGGTGGATTGCTGCGCCGCTTGATACGCCGCGCTGGCTGGACCTTGTTGGTGAACGCTGCCCACGCGCGCGCCATAGTTCGCGGCGTTGTTGGCGTTGACGCTGGCAAAGCCAGCCATGGTCAGATTCATCAGCGCGATGGTAACCAGCACGATCACCGGCATGGCGATGGCGGTCTCGGCGAATTCGTCGCCGCGACGCGAGAAGAACAAGCGCAAGAAAGCCATATTAGATTCCAGTAGTGGCTTGCCCGATCAGTTCCACGATCTTGCCGCCGAACGCCGCGAAGGCAGCCACGCCGCCCAGCACCACCAGCACGAGGATGACCGCTTTTTCGCCGTAATCGTCTCCGCGCCGATCGAAGATCAGGCGGCATAATTGGGGGTAGAGATTTTGTTGAATGGTTGAAAGCATAGCGACTCCTTGAAAATAATTTCGCTCATTGAAAATTGTCGCGATTAAAACCTTTTGAACACGGATTTGACGGATTTCACAGATACACACGGATATATAAAAAATCCGTTCTTTTCCGTGTAATCTGTGTGATCCGTGTGCCGCATAAAAAATGGCAACAAAAAAAGGCGCGACTTTCCCAAGGGAAAATCACACCTCATTCAAAAGGATTATAGAGAGCTCCGCAAAAAAAGTCAAGCAGGCTGCGAAAGCGAAGGCAGTCACGCCCGGAAAACGCGCATTGCGATCTCGCTTCCAGAGCGCCGCGAGCGCTCCCCACACGCCCGCGACGACCAGCGCCGCAAAACCAGCCAGCGGCCACAAGCCGAAAAGACCGATCAAGACTTTCCAATCCGCGCCGCCCAGCCAGCCTTTGAAGGCCGCCAGCGTGATCGCGATCATCGCAAAAATAGACAGCGCGAAGAGCGCGTCCGCGAAAAACATGCGCGCAACGACAGCGATCGCGCCCATCAAAAAGAGCGGGATGCTGATCCAGTTGCTGACTTCGCCCGCGCGCCAATCCTGCGCGCCGCCGATGACGAGCAGGCACAGCAAAAGTCCGTATGCAAGCAGGCTGTTATTTAACAACATAAAACCACAAGCGCGAGGGCAAATTCCATTTGACGCCGAGTCGTTCCGCCACCGCGTCCGCTTCGACGTCAAAGAATTCGTGGGTCTGCGACATGACGCGCTCGATGGTTTGCACGCCCCAGCCCCAGCGCGATCTGCCCAGCAAGGGACGCGCGGCAAAGGCAGCCACGCGCTCCGTCGCGTTTTGACTTGCGCCCGACGCGCGCAAGCGCCGATCAAAACGCAGGATGTCCGCCTTGGGCAACGTGGACACGATCACGCGCTGTCCGTTGGATGCGCGCAGTTCCAGCGCTTGCACATCGCGCGCCACGCGCATCACTTCGCTGATGGTCACGGGGGCGTCCAGTTCCGCGCTGACCTGACGCGCGAGCCATTCCAGCGGATCAATGCGATCGGACAGCCCTTCGATGTGACGCGCGCGGCGGTCGCGGATCTGCATGGCGACGAAGTCCTGCGCCAGGCGTTCCATGCCGCGCAAGGCGGAGGCTTGACGCTGGTTGTATACAGCCAGGATCACGGTGAGAAGAAAGATTAGAAAAACAGTTGAAAGTTCGAGAGACATGGTTGCTCCTTGGGTATAGTGATTGGTGAGTAGGAATTAGGAAGTTCGGCGAGGCAGCGCGTCAGCGAGTCGTTGAGTTAGGGAACGCCAGGCTTTTGGACGCGGATCGAGCAAAAGCAAAAGCGCGAACGACAACAGCAAAGCGCCGAGGACGAAGGTCGTCCAAAATGGGAACGAAATGGGTTGTGCTTCCGCGTGTACTGGAGCAGCCACAACAGGCGCAACGACGACTGGTTGTTGTGGCGCGGGAGTTTGCAAAAGCGGAATGATCGGAATCGATTTTGGGATTTCAATCGCGGGCAGTTGAAATGGAACAGGCGTGGACGCGACGGGAATCAGAATCGCGCCGCTGGCTTTGGAACACAAATCATAAATATCGCAAGCCTCGACCTCCGCTGAATATGAACCCGCGGGCGCGATCACATTTCCAAGAATGCGATCCCAGATAATTTTCTTGGGCGCGGACAAGCCGTCGTAAATGATTTCATCCGCGTAACGCTGCATGGGATCGTGCGCGACAATCTTGACGCGCTTCAACGGGATCCCATTTGGCTTGACCGACAAGTCCCCGCTTTCCCAGATGTTCCATGATTTCGACAGCGACACGAACGGCGGATGATTATCAAGAACCACAGCGATCTGTGCGGGAACGCCGATATTGCCTGCCAAGTCAACGCTGCGCGCAAAGATAGAAACAGCGCCGTTTGGAAGGTCTGCCGTATCCCAGACATACGACCAATCGGCGGCGGACATCGGCAGGGGCAGCCAGCGGACGTTATCAAAAGAAATCTGCGCGCCCGACAATCCCGAAGTCGCATCGGCGGATTGACCGTTAATTTGCAGCGCGCCCATGGCGAGACTGTTCGGCGCGGGCGAAGAAAAACTCGCGGAAGGCGCGGTCGTATCAATCTTCACGCTTTCGCTTTGCGCGGAGACATTGCCCGCGTTGTCGAAGACGCGATATTCAACGGTATGAGTTCCATCGCCAGAAACAGCGAACGCCATGCCCGTTTGCCACGCGCCAGCGTCAAGGCGATATTCGCCGTATTGCGGACCCGAAGTCGCGTCGGTCGCGCTGATTTGAAAATCAACATTGGATGTGCGCCAGCCGTTATCGCCGAAAGCGCCTGTCTTGGAAACAGACATGACGGGCGGCGTTTTGTCAATCTTCACGATCACATATTGGCTGACGCTGTTGCCCGCGTTGTCGGTCGCGTTGAAGATCACAACCGTTTCGCCGTCTTCGGTAATGACGTAGGGCAATGAATACGCCGCGCCGTTGATCAGCGCGGAAGTTGAAGCCACGCCCGAAGTCGCGTCGCTGATCGCGGCGGACGCCTCCACGGCGGAGACATACCACTCGCGGTCGCCCAGCGTTCCGATCAAGGACGGCGCGATGATCGGCGGCGCGCTGTCCACTTTGACTGTGAGCGTATCTGCGGAAGAATTTCCGGCGACGTCGGTGGCGCTGATCGAGATCGTATGCGCGCCATCCGACAGCGTCGCGGGACTGACGATCGGCGCGCCGTTATCCAAAATAGAAATGGAGGCAAGTCCCGAGGTCGCGTCCGCTGCGGAGACTGTCAGTATCGGCGCTTGCGTATACCACTCGCCGATCGGCGCGGCGGATAATGATTTGGAGATCGCAGGCGCGACCGTATCCACTTTGACCGAGACGCTCATGGCGTCGGTATTGCCCGCGTTATCCACTGCGGTTACGTTGACGGAATGGACTCCGTTCCCAGAGATGTTCTTTGAAGAAACCGCCGCGCCGCCATCCACTGAAAGCGTCGCGCTTGCCAAGCCTGAGAGCGCGTCCACGCCGCGCGCCACAACATTGACGGCAGAGGTATACCAACCGTTCAGTCCGCTTGCGCCGCTCAGGTTTAGATCCGCGACGGGCGGGTTGGGATCGTATTTCCAGAACGCGCTGCCTGATGCGCTCAGCCCGGACGCGGCGGCGTGGGCGGTATAGGTTGCAGCGCCTGAACCTTTGGGCAGAGTCACAATACAACCGCCGCCGCAGGAGATCGGCAGACTGCCCGCAGCGCCGCTGATCGTCAACGCGTAACCTTGCGGATCGGAGGCGTTGATTTCTAAGCGAGCGTTGTTTCTGCACCAACCGTTCGCGCCGAGTTGCGCGCAAATCAACGCGCCTGAAATATTAGGCGGCGCGTCGTCTTGTTGCGGACAGGGCGAACATTGCTCGTTGATGCAGCATCCAAAATTACAGTCGCGTCCGCAAGCGCCGCCATAGTATGGGCGCGCAAAGGCTTTGGGAATTCCGTTGCAGGCGGGTCCAAACAACATCGGGAAAAGATACAGGAGCGCGACGGATGCGAATGCCGCCAGCAAACTAAATGCGCGGCGGCGCGAGTTGCGGATCAGCAGATAGAGTCCCAAACAGGCGACGCCCGCGTAACTTGCCCAGCGCAGGATGGCATAGGTTTGCGCGGAGATATGCAGCCACAGCAGCGCGGTTAGGAGCAACCCGAACGCGATCCCCAGCCAAAGCGTCTTTATAAAATTCTTTTTTACGTTCATCAAATAAAAGTTCCTTTTAGTTCGTTCAACGATAGCGGCGAATCTGTAGGGTCGTTTTTTTTCAACGCGAATGCCGCCAATGAGCGAATGCTGCGAATATTGGTAATGGGTCGAAGTAAATGTTAAGTGACAGCCTTACGTAATCAAAAACTGCTCACCGCAGAGTCGCGGAGTTCGCAGAGTTTTTTTAGATTTTTTTCTCCGCGTTCTCTGCGCCTTTGCGGTAGAGAATATCTGGCGTCATTTGCCCATTCGTATCGTTCGCGCTAAAGCCAACGTTTTTCTTTGTCACCATATCCATGGGATCAATCTCCAGCGAATGAATTTCTTGTAGCGCGCATACTTTTCAATCACGCGTTCTTCAGCGGAAATCCGCAACATGAGCAGGCGGATAAACATCAACAAGGCGAGCCAGTTCCAAGTATTGTTCGCGCTGACGCACAAGCCCAGCAGCGAAAGCATCTCGCCCAGATACATGGGATGACGAATGAAGCGATACGGTCCGCGCTCGACGACTCCGCGATCTTCGGGCGCGATGGAGAATGAAAAGCCAAGCGCGATCAACGACCACAACGCCAGCAGCAAACCGGGAATGGAATACAACGCATTGGCGTGTTTAACATCGAAGGCAAGCGGCAGCAGAGCGCAGACCCAGGCGATCAAGGTCATTAGCGGATGACTGACCCGTTCGACAGGTTTGTGCATCGTCAGAAAGAACGCCGCCAATGCCGATTGCAGGGCAAGCAAAATGGAAACAAGCCCTCCATCCGCAAATTGCATGACGCGAAGTGCAAAAAGAAAAACAAAGAACGTGGCGCCGATGGCGTTGGCGAGTTCGGAGAGAAGGA
>JAVHOY010000233.1:0-1988 GCA_036170295.1 bacterium | reverse complement strand
TTAGAACGACTCAAACACGCTGACCATCAGCGGCACGAAGATCGCCAGCATGAACGGCACAAAGATATACAGCGAGATCGGGAACAATAGTTTGTTGCTCAACTGCTCCGCGGAGCGGGCGACGTCCGAGCGGTACTCGCGCGCCAAGCCGCGCGCGACTTCGCCCATCTGCCGCGGACCTTCCGCGCCTTTGGTGGCGACCAGATCGATCTGCCGCGCGAAGGCTTCAAGGTGCGGCATCCGATATTTAGTGAACTCTTCGACCAACGCGCCATCCAACAAGTCGCGCGAGAAGATCAAACGTCCAGCCTGCTGCGCGCTTTGAGTCACAATTCGCAACAAGTTGCCGAGCGCGCCGGGCAAAGACGCGGCGCGTCCAACGGCTGTTTCCGCAGAACTGCCCGCGCTCATCTCCGCCGCGATCAAGGCTGCCGCTTCGGGCAGACTGCGCTTGACCATCTCGCGCACATCGTTCGCGCGTCCGCGTAGTTGCAGATACGGATAGTATGCAGCCGCCGCGACGCCGATCACAAAGGCGGGACTGAGCGCGTTGAAGATCAGCAGATAGGCGATCCCGACCGAGCCGAACAAGACCGACCTGCCCAGCACGCTTCCGACTGTGCTTCCTTCATATAAGTTGCCCAGTTGCGCCCACATCAACTCATGCTTCCAGGAGTCGAAACTGAAGCCGAGCCTGTCCACGATGGAATCGCCAATGCGATCTGTAATGCCGCGCCGATCCGTGGACGCAAAACGTTCAAGCCGCGCGGTCGCCGAACTTCCAAAAATAAAATCAAAGCCGCGCAGGAATTGAAAGAAGAGCAAGCCGATCAAGCCTGCCGCGAAATAGGGAACGATGTTTGTCATGGGGACTCCAGGAAAGAAAAGGATGAAGGATAAAGGATGAAAGCCAAAGGTCAAAAGTCGAAAGTCGAAGGTTGGCAGTCGCAATGAACATCTTTTGAACTTCTGCTCTTTTGCTCTTCTTCATCCTTCATCCTTCATAATTCATCCTTGCACTTCAGACCGCGTTGTCAATAATGGAACTGACCTGGCTGTGACCGTATACGATCACGAGGCAGATCAAAGCGTAGAGGACTTGCACGAGCGGCGATTTGACAATATCGGACATGGCGCCGGAGCGGCTCATGAAGGCGATCATCACAAAGGTCATCACGGTCAGGATGTTGACCGTGCCCTGCGCGCTGCCGCCTTTGGCGCGCGCCAACACGCGCGCGTCCAACACGCTTTCAAGATTGTCCGCGGCGGCGCCAAACGCTTTGGCGTAGCCCTCGCCGCCGGTCGTCCACATGCGCCCGATCAAATCCGCCGCGATCGAAAGCGATGTGGAGACGCCCGCCGCGCTTGCGCGGATCGCCTCGACCGCGCCATGTCCTTCGGTGTGCATCCTTGCCGCAGTATCGAGCGTCCATGCGCGCAACGGTCCGTCCGAGCGCAGCGTCTTTGCAACCGTCTCCAATGCGGAGGGCACGTTCGGCGCGGCTTGAATGGTCGCGTTCAAACGCAGCAACAACGAAGGCAGTTCGGCTTCCATCTCTGTGCGGGTCTTGTTCCACGCGCGCATCACCCAACCGTTGACAAAAATATAGCCAGCCACGACCCCGATCAAACTGGTGAAGAACGGCAGTCCGACGACGATCAAAATCAGCGTCATGCCTGCGCCCGCCGCAATGCGCGCCATCATCATGTAGTACTCTTCGTTATCCGCCGCATCAATGCCGATCTTTGCGAAGGCAATGCAAACGCGATGTTCGAAACTGCCCACCGGCGCGGAACTTGTTTTGCCAACGTCGCGCTTGCCGCTGCCTGCAAAAGACTCGATGCGCGCGACTTGCGGTTTGCCGATGCGCGGCATGCTTAATTTGTGAATCAGCCGCCAGACGATCCAGGCCAATATCCCCGCCGCGATGAAGGGCAGGAACATCGTCAGCGTCGGGGGAATATCAAATAGGTTTGTGTTGATCATG
>JAVHOY010000232.1:0-2113 GCA_036170295.1 bacterium | reverse complement strand
ATGCTCATTCAAATGGGCAACGTGGATCAAGTCGAAGCCACGCGCGAAGTCAAAACGCAAATGGAATCACATGCGAAGTCATTCAATGTTTCCGAAGTTTTGCGCATGATGAAAATTTTCAACAACGCTGCGACGGATTTGCGCGGCGGCTGGCAGCCATCCCTGAGTTTGGAACTCGCGCTCGCGGAGGTGATGGAATCTCCGGCAGAATCTCCCGCGCCCGCCGCGCCGCGACAAGCGACGAAGCCGCAATCCGCTCCTGTTCCCCAAGCAGAATCCCAGCCCGAGGTTAAGTCCCAAACGCCCGCTCCTGAAAAAGATATCCTCAACGTAAATGAGGTTACCAAATCGTGGAAAGCGTTGATTTCGGCTTTACCTAAAACGCATGGCAACTTGAACGGCTTGCTCAATTCAGTCAGAATGATTGACGTTGAAGGAAAAACTCTTATCCTCGGCATGGCAAGCGATGTGCTTGTAGAAAAAATAAATAAACCCGATCAAATTGAAATGATTCAAAAACTTGTCAAAGACCGCTTCGGCGTGGATATTTCTGTCCGTTGTCTCGTCACCAACGCCAAAGGGAAAATCCCCGCCAACGTCCCACAGGACGGCATGGTTGCCGCTGCCATCCAACACGGCGGCGAAGTGGTGGATGTAGATTAACGACTACAAGACTAGCGACTGTGAAACTAGGAGACTAAGATATGGCAAAAGGATTTAATCGTGGACCCGCAACGGGCGGGCAATCAGGTATGATGCAGCAATTGCAGCAAATGCAGAAAAAAATGGAAGAAGCGCAGGCGAAACTCGCCGAAGAACTTGTCACTGCCACAACGGGCGGCGGCGCGATCAAGATCGTCATGACTGGCGATCAGAAATGTAAATCCGTCGAAATCTCTCCCGACTTCCTCAAAGACGCCGACGCTGAAATGCTTCAGGATATGATCTTGTCCGCTGTGAACATGGCTCTCGATGAATCCCGCGCTTTGCAAGAGAAGTTGATGGGTCCGCTCGCGGGCGGGATGCCGTTCTAACTATCATGTCATTGCGAGGAGCGCAGCGACGAAGCAATCCCCATACCGTCTAGGAGATTGCTTCGCCAAAGAGCGGCTCGCAATGACATAATTGATTATGCTTTTACCCGAATCCATTCAATCCCTCATCAATGCTTTGGAGCGACTTCCAGGCATTGGACCCAAGTCCGCTTCGCGGCTGGCATTTTATTTATTGCGCGCATCTGATGAAGTCGCGCAGGATTTATCCACTGCGCTGGCGAATCTCAAAGCCAAAACGGCTTTCTGCCAGGAATGTTTCAATATCACCGAGGCGGGGCATCCGCTTTGTGAAGTATGCGAATCCCCGAAGCGTGACGGTACATTGATCTGCGTTGTTGAAGAATCATTGGATGTGTTGGCAATCGAACGTACAGGCGGTTATCAAGGAAAGTATCATGTCTTACAAGGCGTGTTGTCTCCCATCGAAGGTATTGGTCCCGATGATTTGAAAATCAAACAATTGGCGACGCGAGTCGCGAATGGGGGAGTGAAGGAAATTATTCTCGCGACGAATCCCAGCATGGAAGGCGATGCCACCGCGTTATATCTACGTCGGCAGTTGGAGTCGATGGGCGTAAAAGTCACACGCCTCGCGCGCGGACTTCCTGTTGGCGGCGACCTTGAATACGCGGATCAAAACACATTGCTGCGCGCGTTATCGGGAAGACAGGAAATGAATTAATACCCCGCGATTTCTTAAGGTTGGACTGCAATATTTTAAGGTTGAGTTGTCTGATAATCATTGACAAATCATTGCAATTGCATATAATTCCCCTTCGCCAGTACAAACGAACACGGTTTCGTCTTCCAGACAAATCGCTTACAACTGAGTAACCGTCTCAAGTCAGAGACACAAGTTTTGAAGTCTGACAGCCGATGCAGAAACATGAGAGCATCGGTATTTTCATCTCTGAAAATACTTGACAAGCGGTTGTAGGGCAGGTAGAATGCAACCCGCTCAAAAAAATGGCGCAAGCACCTTAACAACTGAAGAGTGATAGGAAACAATAATTTTTGTCAAACCAGTAAATCCGTAACTTTTACACTCGCAAGAGTGA
>JAVHOY010000231.1:0-2121 GCA_036170295.1 bacterium | reverse complement strand
TCATAACGCGCTTAATCCAATTGCCACAACAACCCCAAACGCGCTGCACGCAAAGTTGACCCAATCGTTATCGAGCCATTGCCAGCCGCGAATGCGAACTGTCTCGGCGCCGCAGGTGTGCAACGGATGTTTTTCGGTTTCCTTATTATCTTTGGGACAGAAGTACATGGCTTGCACTGTCGCGCCGAGAAAGGAGTCAAAGAGAGAGCCGGCGAATCCTGAAAAGGTAATTAGTAAAAAGTAATCAGTGATCAGTTGACGGTTGGCGGCAGGGGCAAGTGAGGCGGCAAGTAAACCGATTAAACCCGCGCCTGCAAGCGAGGCGAGCGTTCCGTAAAGCGATATTCCGCCGGATGTTCCTTTTTCAACAACCTTTGACGGATGTGTAATCATGCGCGGCGGATGCGGATTCAACACGCCGAGTTCGGTCGCCCATGTGTCGGCGTTGACCGCGGCGAGCGCGGCGGCGAATCCTATCCACGGCAGAGGAGAATTTGGGAGGAAGAAATGTAACGCGGCGAAGAGCGTCGCAACTCCCCCATTTCCAAAAACTTGACCCGCGTCGCGCTCGTGTCCCTTTGAAAATTTTTCATCCAAATTTTGTTTTTGCTTTTTGAAAGCGCGGCTCAACGCCGATGATGTAATAAAAAACGCGAGCAACAAAACCGCCCACTGCCATCCGCCAATGCCAAAGATAATCGTCCCAGTGAATGTGGCAGCGAACGCTCCGCTGACGTTCAGGCTGCGCGTTTTATATGCGAGAAATGCGATGATGATTGCGAGAAGAAAGCCGATGAGTAGTTGCATGCGCGATTACACAGGCGTCGTAACAATGAACAGCACCGCCAGCAGGAAAAGCAATCCCGTCAGCATACTTGATCCCCATACGATAAAAGCCAACGCGCGTTCTTTTTCCCAGCGATAAAAATATAGTCCCGCGATCCAGCCTGTGACCGAAAGCAACAGACTCGCCAGCGGAAAAATGATCAACTGCGAGGACGGAACGGTTTCAATTGCGCTGCCTAAAAATTGCGGACCCAACGCGACGCGCGGCGTGGAAGGGATGATCAAACTCGCCCAGATGAAAAGTCCTATGTTGAGAAAAAGCGCGGTGAACCAAAGATAGCGCACAATTCCATTTTGCCATGCCTGCGTCACCACGAAAGATGGATAAACAGATTTTGATTCGGTTGGAGTCAAACTTCCCAGTTCAGTTGCGCGCGCAAAAGTTTGCGCAAACTCGACGGGATTCTCAGGCGAGATCACAAACACGCGCTTGGCAGTTGCGATCAGCAAAAGTTTTTTTCTATCCGACGCGAGAAATTCCACCATACCCAAATCGGGGTGACGGCGCGCGCCGAGCAACCCGCCGGGGAGCGCCAGCGATGGAAGTTTAAGCGGCGCGGTCAGGTCGTTCACAGAGCGGACAAATTCAATATCGCTCAGCGAAATATCCTCGACGCGCAAGCCCCAATTGATAGAAAGACTGTTGCGGTCAAGATGATAATCGGCGCGCCACAGCGAATAGATGCGATACGCAAAAAACGGGATCGGCACGAATGAAGCCAGCAAAGTCAACAACGCAACGAGAAAGATCAAGCCAACTTCAACGCGCGTCAAATTGACGAACGAAATCACGGCGATGATTGACAATACAAAAACAATCGCGCCATGCACGATCAAACCGAGTCTTTTGGGCGGGGGAAAATGAGTCATGAAAGGATGAAGGATGAAAGCTGAAGGATGAGATTCCCAATTACCAAATTACCAATTACCATTTTTTACTTCATCCCGAATCATTTTGCAAACGTAATCCGCCTGCTCTTCGGTCATTACGCCGCTAAATGGAATTGCAAGTCCGCGCTTGCCGAGGTCTTCAGCCACGGGGAAGTCGCCTGCCTTGTAACCAAACTTTTCCGCCATGTACGGCTGCAAATGGATGGGCAGAAAATAGGGGCGCACCGGAATTCCGCGCGCATCGAGTCGCTTGGCAATTTCATCGCGGTTAATTTTTTGATCAAAGCGAATCACGTACACAAACCACGATGATTTCGTCGTGAAGGATTCAATGAACGGCGTTTCGATTCCCGCGATTTCAGACAAGCGCGATTCGTACCAGCC
>JAVHOY010000230.1:0-2124 GCA_036170295.1 bacterium | reverse complement strand
TTTTGGGTTTGTGATGGGTTTGTGCGGTTTGATGCGGTTTGCGCGGTTTGTCGGTTTGCGAGCAAAACCCGCGTTTTCTCGGTCACGCAGAACGAGTTATCCTGATTTCCATCTTTTGAGAGCCAGCCGCGCAAAGCCCAGGTCTCCTGCAACTTGCGCGCCTGATGCTGGGAAGTCTGCCCCCACTCCGAAATTCGGCTGATGGATAATTTGCCTTGCGCCGATTCGATCGCGCGTGAAAACAGATTACGTTCGAGATCGGACAAGGCGTCTTTGACGCTTGATCCCGATGAAAGCAAAAGCGCCTTGGCAACAAAGTACGACTGCATCGGACCGAAGCGATCCACGATCGCAAAGCCGGGACGATCGGCGGGAATACGGTGGGCGTTGGCGCATCCGATCGCTTTTGCCATTTGCGCCGAAGTGGGCTTGACGCGAAACGCGATCGCCATGTTGACCTGCTCGCGCACCGCGCCCACCAAATCCTTGGTGAACTCCTGCGCGCCGAAGATGAAGTGGATCCCGAACTTGCGTCCGCGCCAGCCGAGTTCCGCCAGTTTGCCCGCGAGTTCGCCCGCCGCGCCGCCCATGGCTTTCAAGACCGAACTGGATTCATCCAGCATCACCAGAATGCGCGTCAACGGTTCTTTGCCCGCTTTGATCGCCAGCGCGTTGTACTCATCCATATTCTCGGGAAAGCCCTGCATGGATTTGTATAACGCCGCGCGTTGATCGCATTCAGCCAGCGCCTTCACGATCAACTGCAACGCATCCTGCGGCGTGGTCGCGATCGGCGCGAATAAATTCTCATGACCGTCGAACATGGCGAAGGTGGTTTGATCAATATCCGCGAGCGCGAGTTGGATCCCGTTGCGGATCGCTTGCAACGCAAACGAGCGCAACAGGCTGGACTTGCCCGAGCCGGTCATGCCCACGATCAGCAGGTGTCCCAGTTGTGACCAGGGCACGTTGATGATCTGACCATTGAAGCGCATGCCCAGCGACGCCATGCCGTGAGGAATATCCGTGGGCAGTTCGATACTGCGCGGCAGTTTGGGCAAAGCCGTGAGCAGGATGACATATCGAACGCCGGTGGAATTGGAGAGATATACCGCTCGTCCGCCCAATTCCGTTTTGAGTTGGTGCAGCAGATCGTCTTGAATGTATGGGCTGTGATCTCCAATGCGCGTCGTGTCCAACACGGCGATCAGAATCGTCATGCCGAGATCTTGAACGAGGAACAGGTTGGTGAAATGCGGTTTCAAATTGCGGCGCTCAAAGAAGGCGGGCAGCCTTTGCGCGATCTGTTCCGCCTCTAAAAAATATCGGTGGTTGATCTGCGTGGGTGCGATCATGAAACATCCTCCTGCGAAATAATTTCCGCGTCGATCGAGTCTTGCACGATGCGCGGAATGACGTCTTTGAAAAGCGGGCGGGCTGAGTTTGCGTCGATGCTTTCGATTTCCGGCATGGCGTGATCTCCTGATAAATTTTCTTCCATGAGGCGCTTGCTGATTCCTTTTCTTTGATTCGCGCCCGCGAGACCGCGCGTGGCGAGATCCACCATCTGATCGCGCGCGGTGGTTTGCTCAAATTCATTTGCAGAGAGTTTGGGAAGAAGTTTGATATCCTCGCGCTGAATTCCGCCGGTGGAAGTGGGATGGCGATCCGCGTCGTATGTCACGCCGTCCACGACGTTGAGCAGCAAGGGCGCGTCGCCGCGCGGGTCGCGTTGAATGACGCGCACGCGAGACCAGCGCATGAAGACAATCACCGCCGCCGCGAAAGCGCAGATCAACGCGAGCCAGGGAACAATGGCAACAACGTTGTTCATGAGTTCCCTGCGTTGGATGGTTAGTTCTTCATCGCGCGCAATTGCATATTGCTGGGTGGCGTATGTCCGCACCGCTGCGCTGTCTGCTGTGGCGGTGATATCCATGGCGCGTTGCGTCCAGATGGCTTGTTGCGCCGCTGCTGAGGCTGTGCTCGCCGCAATGGTTGTGGATTGAATCGAGTCCGCGGTTGCAGTTGCGTTCCACGCGCGTTCGGTGGATTGAGATTGAATCTGCATTGCTTGTTGCGTGCCCATTTGATTTCTCGCCTCGACCGTGGCGGTGAGTTGAC
>JAVHOY010000229.1:0-2128 GCA_036170295.1 bacterium | reverse complement strand
TTTTCAAGCCTTCTTGCATGAAGATGAATAAATCGTCCCAACGAAAATGAAAAACTGGCGATAGGCGCTGGCATAAAGGCCGGTTTGCATACAAATCATCGCCCAGATAAATAATCGAGTCGTCATCAAAATGTTTGTGATGCTGTGCCAACCGGCGTTTTGCCGCAACTCGTTCACAATCCTGTTTCTCACTGGGCGCTCAAAATTTCTGCCAGATTCGCGGCTACCTATCTACTGCTCGCAAAAATGGTGTGAAGGCTCTTTCCGCTCTGCGATCTGCATTCGCCAATCAGCCCTTCCTGCCTGATTTTGTCGCGCCGCTTGCCCGAGCAGTTACAAAATATCGCTCAATAAAATTTGTTTTTATATTGCGCTTCGCGGCGTTGCAAAATCTTTTCTCTTAATTTCCCCAAACCTATTAAATTCAAAACGCTCGAAATAAAAATATTAATCCGCTTCAACGCAACGGGCGGATAGATGAACAACGCTTTTAACCATGCAACCAGCGCAGCAGCAGATTTATCGCCATCAAGCAAATAGCGCGCATCCACGCGATGAGCAGATGCGCGCGCGCGTTGCGAAATACGAGCCATGATTGGCGCAAGAGATTTTTCTTGTTGCATCCACTCCAAAATGCGAAAGGCTTCGCGCCCAAATTCTTGGGCTTGCGCGCGATTCTTCGCTTCGGCGTGATAGCGCGCCGCCGCCCAAGTTTGATCCACATACAAAATTCTTCCCTGCTGCGCGATTTGAATCCACAAATGATGGTCGAGCAAAAAATGGAAATTGAGATCAAGTCCGTTCGTTTTTTGCAAAGCGGAACGGCGCATAAAGACCGCAGGCTGACCAATAATTTGAAAGCAGAGTAAATCTTTCAAAGTCAATTGCTGATATTTCAGCGTGTTGAAAGTTTTTCCGTGTTCGTCCACCGCCAGCATATTTCCATAAACCAAAACAACGTCGGGATTCTCCTCAAAAATTTTCACGGCGGAAGAAACCGCACCCGCGAGATAAACATCATCCGAGTTGAGCCATGCGACGATCTCGCCCGTCGCTTTTGCAAAGCCTTTATTGATCGCTTCGGCTTGCCCCTTATCTTTTTCCGAAATCCAATACGCGAGTTTGTTTTGATATTTTTTTATAATCTCAACGCTGCCATCCGTCGAAGCGCCGTCAATCAAAATATATTCAATGCGTGGATAATCTTGACTCAGCACAGAGGTTATCGTCTGCTCAAGATATTTTGCTTGGTTGTAAGACGGGGTGATGATGGAAACGAGAATCATTTTTTCAAATCATACAAAACATACCCTTCGCCCTGCGCGGCGATGGGATATTGATCCAGCAATTTTTTCAAGGAAGGCTGCTTCTCCAATTGACCAAACGATGTGACTAAAAAATAATCCTTATCTGCGGTTAGCTCGCCAAAATTTTTCGAGTAGTCGACAGCGCCGTTACGCACCTGCGCCAGGTCTGTGCTGTAGGGCCAGAGCGTCACCTTGCGCCAGCCGAATAACATCAGGCGATAACCGTAATCTTGAGTGAGGCCAACGACTTTTGCGTCGGCTGGAATCGCATCGCCGATCCGCGCCCAAAATGTCGGCTCGTGACGAAAATCTTCCGCGACTAAAACGGAACGCGCCGCATAAGATTGATATCCAATCGCCAAAATAATCAGCGCGACAAAACTCACGCGCCAAACCTTCCCTTGATTAGACGCGTATTCCAAAAGCGGATTGACCGCTACGGATAATCCTAGCGCGATAATGGGTATCAGTTGAATATGGTAATAACTGTGCGTGTACATTTGAAACGGCAAAGTTAATCCGTATAAAAGATAACCAATCCACAGGCTGATCAGCAAAGCGCGGAAACGCGGCGGCGCAAGCAAGGCTCCGCCAGCGCTGAGGAAAATCATCGTCAAGCCAAAAATGCTGCTAAGAAAGCCGAGCCACTTGGCGTAAAAATTTGCGCTGGTGATCAGTTTGACTAGCGCAAGAGTCCACGCGAAGAAATATTCGGTCGAGCGTCCTTGATTGAGCAGGATGTAAAAAATGAGCGCGGGCAAAACCATAATCAACGCCATCGCCCAAACTTGTTTTGATTTCCAAAAATCTTTTTTGAGCGT
>JAVHOY010000228.1:0-2140 GCA_036170295.1 bacterium | reverse complement strand
ATGGAACCGCTTGAAGCGATTAAAAAATATGGCACACCTGACAAAAACGGACAAGCCAAATAGCGCGGGGTTGATTCTCAAACTGCGCGCATTATTTCGCCCTTTTCTGCTCTGTAAGAGACGTTGATGCGCCAGAAACGAACTTGATTGCATGAAAAACACAGCAGAGGCGGCTAACACGCCATCCACCATTGCGTATTTCATATTGTTATTGGACATGCGCGCATCAGGCAGGTTTTCCCAACGCTGGCGAAATTGAACCATGATGTTTTGCAGAGATAGTTTTTGTCGCATAGCGCTCAAAACAATATCACATTTTCCCTGCCTTTTTTAGATTTGGTATTGCTGGCTGGACAGTTGCAATTTTATGGACAGTTTGCCCTCATCCCAACCCTTCCCCTTTTGGAGGAAGGAAGATTTTGTCCCCTCTCCCTTCGGGAGAGGGCTAGGGTGAGGGAGACAACTGCTTCACAAAATGAACCAGCCGCTCAGCTTCAGAATAACCCGACTTCTCATGCGCGCGGATGCTGGCTAGATTCTCCAACCAAGTGTCAGAACCCACTTCGGTGCAACCCTTCGCGCGGATCCAATTTTCAGCGGCGTCAGTCAACGCTTTCGCTATCCCTTGACCGCGAAACTGTCCATAAACGAACCACGCTTCAAGGTAGCCAACGGGACTCGTCTCGCAGCCTTCGGCATAATCTTTGATGCTCGCCTCAATCATCCCCGCGAGGTTTCCGTCGGCAAACGCAAAAAAGACCGCAGCGCTTTCGTTCGCAAGAATATCGTCCATATCAAAGCGCATATATTCATCGGGCGCGTCGGGCCAAATCCCTTTTCGCATCTCGAACCATTTATTTTTATCTTCGGGGGTAATTCGTCGAATAGTAATTTCCATAACTCAATTATACTCGCGGCATGTACGCAAGCCGACAAGACGTTAGGCGCATCATCGCAGCCGCGTTCAATTCGATTGACGCGGGCGAAGCCGTCAAAAAATATTTGCGCGAGAATTCAATTCCATTTGCAAAGCACATTTACGCATTTGGATTAGGAAAAGCCGCGCCCGCGATGACTGCCGCCCTCGCCGAAACGATTCCATTAACCGATATTCTCGTCGTCACGAAGCACGCGACATCCGTCCCCCAATCTGCCGCCGTGATTCTCGGAAGTCATCCCATTCCCGATGAAGCCAGCCTAGCGGCTGGACGCGCCGCGCTAAAATTTGTCTCGCAACTCGCGCCCGATGATTTGCTCATCTGTTTAATTTCCGGCGGCGGCTCGGCGCTGATGGCTGCGCCCATCATCCCGCTTGCTGAATTGCAAAGACTCACCGCTCAATTATTAGCCAACGGCGCGCGCATTGACCAGATCAACGCCATCCGCCGACATCTTGATTCGCTCAAAGGCGGCGGACTCGCGCAAGCCGCGAACGGCGCAAAAATTATCAGTTTGATTCTTTCAGACGTTGTCGGCGATCCGCTTGAAGCGATTGCTTCGGGTCCCACCGCGCCTGATCCAACCACGATTGAAGACGCGCAAAAAGCGGCGCAGGCTTCAAGCCTAATCTACACAATGCGCGAGACGCTAAAACCCAACGATCCAATTTTCCGCAACGTTCAAAACTGCATCGTCGCCAGCAATGATGTGGCGTTACGCGCCGCCAAAAAACAGGCGGAGGTTGAAGGTTTTTACGCGGAAATTATTTATTCAGGGCTGCAAGGCGAAGCGCGCGAAGTTGGGAAACATCTGGTTGAGAAATTAAAAGAAGCCGAGAAAAAAATTCCGCGCCCGTTTTGCTTGCTCGCTGGAGGAGAAATGACCGTGACTATTCAAGGCAACGGCAAAGGCGGAAGAAATCAAGAGCTTGTATTAAGCGCCGTAAACGAATTGCGCGATATGAAAGATGTAATGTTCATTTCAATTGCAACCGACGGCGAAGACGGACCTACCGACGCGGCGGGCGCGATTGCAACGGAGAAATCCGCTCGACGCGCTGAGTCGCTTGGGATAAACGCAGAAGATTGCCTTTCAAGAAACGACGCGTATTCGTTCTTCGATCAACTCGGCGATTTGATCAAAATTGGTCCCAGCGGAACCAACGTCAACGATATTATTTTGCTGTTTGCATTTTGACAGC
>JAVHOY010000227.1:0-2158 GCA_036170295.1 bacterium | reverse complement strand
GGTGCCCCCACAGGAATTCGAATCCTGGTTTAAGCCTTGAGAGGGCTTCGTCCTGGGCCACTAGACGATGGGGGCATGTCTGATGAGGCTGGTATTCTATCATCCCAAATTTGAATCGTCAACGAACACATGAATTTCTTTCGGTCCATGCACGCCGATGGTCAGCGTCATTTCGATATCCGCCGTGCGCGAAGGTCCTGTGATGAAGACGGAGACGCGGGCGGCTTTTGTTAAATCCATTGCGTCGGATAATGACGGCAAGATATTTTTCGCTTTCAAAACTGCGATGTGGATTTCGGGAAGCAGCGACCCGCGCAGCGGATTCCCCGCCCCGTCCGCGACAAGAATCGACCCGGTGTCTGCCAGCCCGCAGCGGGCTTTGGTTACGCCCGCGAGAATCTTATCGTCAGGCTCATGCGTGAATTCAATATTCGCTTCCTGCAACAGCGACTCGTCCAGCGTATTCGGTTCAAGATGGATTTTATTAATATCGCGCAATTTCAAAAATTCGATCACATCCTGAGTGACATTTTTTGTCTGATAAACATATCCGCCAAGCGCGGTGAGTTCTTGCGTAAATTGGGAGATGAGAGGTTGGGCATTGGTAAATTGGTAATTAGGTAATTCCTGATTGGTAAATCGGTCATTCGACTCATTTGCCGATTTACCAATTACCGACTTACCGCTTACCGCTTTGTACCTTTCCCTAAACGCCTTCCCCGCAAATTTTGGAAAATCTTTGCTGTATCCCCAGCCTGTAAACGCAGGTAGACGAATCCATTTAGAAGATGGGGCAAAGAGAAAATTTCCGAGCGTAGCGAGCGCGGCGAATTTCTGCGCCGCTGAAAATAATCGTGGATGAGTCGCAACGCGCGTGTACATTTGCAATCCAAATTTCGTCATCGGAGATAATCCCGCGCCGCTATTGGTTGCTGGTAATTGGTTATTAGTAATTGAGGATTGCCCTGCTCTGACTCGCGTTAATAATTTCGGCAGATCAATATCCACCGGGCAAATATCCTTGCACGCGCCGCACAGCGACGACGCTTGCGCGAGTTGAACGTAATTTTCGCCGAATAATCCGGGCGAGATGACCGAGCCAATGGGACCTGGATACGGCGCAATGGAATTATCCTTGCCGATGTAAGCGTGTCCGCTGAGTTCGCGGAACACCGGGCAGACGTTGAGACACGCGCCGCAGCGAATGCAATAAAGCGATTCTTTCAACGGGGATTTTCGCAAACGCGAACGCCCGTTATCAAGGATAATTAAATGCCGCGTTTGACCTTCAAGCGGTTTATTTAAGATTTGTGTATAGACCGTGAGTTTTTGTCCCGTTGCGGAACGCGGCAAAAGCGAAAGCATGAGCGCAAGATCGTTAAGGTTTGGGACGATACGCTCCATGCCCATTAAGGCGATGTGAACAGGCGGAAGGGTTGCGACCATGCGCCCATTGCCTTCATTGGTGATGATGCACACGCCGCCGGTATCCGCCACGCCAAAGTTGACTCCGCTGAAACCAATATCGGCGGTGAGAAAAACTTGACGCAAAACTTTTCGCGCAGCAGCGGTTAATGTTGGAATATTGGTTGTATATGGAATGCCAAGTTTTTCGTGGAAGAGTTCCGCGACTTGTTCTTTCTTCAAATGCGCGGCGGGCGTGATAATGTGACTTGGGCGTTCATGCCGCAATTGCACAATATACTCGCCAAGATCAGTTTCAACAACTTCGATATTTTCTTTTTCAAGCGCATGGTTTAAAGCGATTTCTTCGCTCGCCATGCTTTTGGATTTTGCAACAAGAACTTTGCGGGAATCGGGATTTGGTAATTGGCGATTGGTAATTGATTTGGCGATTCCTAAAATAAGTTGAATCGCTTCATTTGCATCTTTCGCGCGGTGAACGATTACGCCATTCGCTTCATTCTTGGCAATGAACTGCGCGAGATATTCATCAAGGCGCTCGATCACATCCGCGCGGATTTTTTTTGCGCGCTGTCTTCTTTCGCGCCAGTCGGGAATGGATTCAAACGCGGCGGCGCGTCCCTTCAAGCGGCGTTCGCTATTGTTGTCCAACGCAGTCTGCAGCGTTTCGTTATTGATTGATGCGACGATGCGAGCGCGAAAGCTATTTGTCATTAGATTTAATCCCGAGCTA
>JAVHOY010000226.1:0-2172 GCA_036170295.1 bacterium | reverse complement strand
ATCGGTCATACGTCAAATTATTCCTGTTATGTTTCAAGCGTGGACGACAAAGGCAGCCTTACCTTTGATAACCATGCGCTTGGCTGTTCCATCTGTGTGGATATTACGCAGGACGCCATGAGACTGTTGAAAGAGGGGAAGACCGTCCCTGAGATTAAAGCGTATGTGGATGCGACGTATTCCAAATATGGAACGTCCAACATGCCATGAAAATGCGCCGCGCCGCTTTCCTGACTTTAGTTTGCTTCGCCCTAATCAGTTTGGTCGCGGCTTGGATTTTTTCCCGCCAGCCAATCACCATCCATGCGCGCATTGCGGAAGATGGCGGCTTCATGCCCAGCAGCATCAAGGCGCGCGTGGGAGAGCCTTTGAAGTTGCGCCTCATATCGGACGATGTCGAGCATACATTTGCCGTTGGGCAATATCCCATGGAGCCTGTTTTTCTCAAACCAAATGAGCCTGTGGAAATCACGCTCATATTCGATAAGCCTGGCGCGTATACGTTTTACACGACAACGCCATCAAGTATGAATTTCTGGCGTATGCGTGGAACAATCGAAGTCGTTGGAAGCGGAGAAACTCAAGTCTCTAAGCCGCCGCTGTATGTTCAACTCGGCTTGGAGTTGGACGCCGACCATGAATCGGGAAGCGAACATATCGAATTGATGCGTCAGCCATCCGCGGCGCGCGGAGCGGCGTTCGCGAGTCAAATTCCAGTTGTTTACCTCACGCGCGATTACTACGTCGCGCACTCTCCAATGGAGACCTTTGAAGAACTTCGCGCTGAATCAGCCTTGCGTTCATTGAGCGATGAAGAGATTTGGGATGTTGTTGCTTATAGTTGGCAGCAAAACATTTCATCAACCGCATGGACTGAGGGACAGCGTCTGTATCAAGTCAATTGCGCGGCGTGCCACGGTGAGAATGGCGCGGGCGATGGTCAGTTTGCGGACGAGATGAAAGCCAGCGCGGAACAAAATAAAGATGAGCATGGAATTCAAGCCCCAACTGATTTTATGGATGCGGAACACCTGCTCGAATCCAAGCCTGCGGTGGTACAGGGGCTTATCCTGCGCGGCGGCATGGGGACGGGCATGCCCATGTGGGGCTCAATCTTTACCGAAGAACAAACCTGGAATTTGACAGCGTATCTCTACTCGTTCCAGTTTGAATATCAAGGAGCAACTCAATGAGCAAAAAACATAGAAGGCAGAAGAAAAGTTTCCCCTGGGCGCTGTTAGCGTTTGGCGGCGTTCTGGTCATTGCCGCAATATTTTTTCTCGCCAATCAGGGCGGCGGAGATGGCGGCGGGATTCCAAAAATCACAGTTGACCAGCAGAAGATTGACTACGGCGACCAACACTTCGACACAAACCTGACCTTTGCCGTCAAGGTTACCAACACGGGCGCTGGCGCATTGCGTTTTAAGGAAGACCCGTACATCGAAGTATTGGAGGGATGCTGACCTCCCAAACTAACCATCGGTTCGATGGTTCTCAAACCGGGCGAAAGCACAACAATAGAATCAAGCGTTTTCATGATGCACGCAGGCATGGACGGACCCCACAACTTTGCGGTTCATCTCAAGACGAACGACCCCGCAAACCCTGATTTGGTTGTGAACGTGTTATCAAACTGGATTCCATAGCCAGCGTAAAAACCAAAGAGAGCGCCGCAGTGGGTAAGTCGCTCTCTTTATCCGCCTTAATTTTTCCTAATATTTAAGTGGACGCTATTTTATTCGGTGATATATTACGGTCTGTAAACTTACTCTATCCAAAGAGGTATGATGGTTTCTAAAAAACAAAATCAATCGGTTGACCCGGTGATTATCGTTATGCTTGGCGTTGTGTTTGTTGCGGTTGCCGTTGCAATATCTGTGTTTCAGCCTAATTCAAATTCAATCAACATCGCCGCCGATGCGGGCGTGATGAGTCAACTCGTGGTCGCGTTCGTCACGGGGATTACCACGGGCGGGTTGAGCTGCCTTGCCGTGCAAGGCGGCTTGCTTGCCAGTTCGCTCGCGCATCAAATTGAGCAAGATTATACAGAGCAGATGACCGCCGCGCGCGGAAAAAAATCAAAACGGGCGGTTGCAAAGACAAACAGCGCCTTGCCCATTTTTCTTTTTCTTATCGCAAAAATTATCGCGTACACTTTGCTCGGCGCGTT
>JAVHOY010000225.1:25441-34219 GCA_036170295.1 bacterium | reverse complement strand
AACATGCTGGAGATTTGCCGCCAGCATGGATGCAAGAAATTTATTCTCGCGTCCACTTCAAGTATTTACGGCGAGAATCCAATTTATCCCACGCCCGAAACCGCATCGAGCAGCGAACCGATGCAGCCTTACGCGGCAAGCAAAAAAGGCGCGGAAGTTCTCGCGCATTCGTATCATCATCTTTACGGCATTGACGCGACCGTCTTGCGCTACTTCACCGTGTATGGTCCTGCGGGCAGACCCGACTTGGCAATCTTCCGCTTCGTGCAGTGGATTCTTGAAGGGCAGCCGATTCGCATCAACGGAGATGGGACTCAATCGCGCGGATTCACTTATGTGGACGACATCGCGCGCGGAACCATCGCGGCGCTGAAACCGCTCGGCTACGAAGTCATCAATCTCGGCGGGCATGAAGTCATCAGCATTAATGGATTGGTTGAATTGATTGAAGAGTTAACCGGCAAAAAAGCGAATGTGCAATACGGTCCGCCGAACCTCGCGGATATGTTTATGAATCAAGCGGACGTGAGCAAAGCGCGCGACATGCTCAATTGGAATCCGCAAGTGAAGTTGCGCGAAGGAATTAAAAATTTAATTGATTGGTATAAGCAAGAACGCAGTTGGGCAAAAGATGTGCTGACCCCGTAACAAATAAAATCTCCGAGTTCTAAAGAACTCGGAGATTTTGATTTCTATTCATTATTTTTTTTCGTACACAAACACCTGCACATCCATCCCCTCTTTGTTCAACAAATCCATTGCGGGCTGAAAGGCGGCGTCTTTGATTTTTTGCATCTCGTCCGCAGCCGCATACACCGAAAGCCGCGCTTCCTCGTCGGACATTTTCACAGATTTTATTTCCGCGCTTCCACAGGCGGCTTTGACAATATCGGTCATTTGTTTAATTGCGTCGTCAATGGACATAAGCGTCTCCTTTAGATATTTATCCGCTCTTCATCTTCGCAACGGTCACGCCCTCGCCGCCTTCGGCGCTTCCGCCTTCTTCAAACGAGCCGACGTATTCATGTCCGCGCAACGCCTCGCGCACCGCTTGACGAAGTCTGCCCGTGCCTTTGCCGTGAATGATACGCACAAAAGGCAAGCCCGAAAGAAACGCCTGCTCCAAATATCTTTCTAATTTATCAAGCGCATCTTCAGCCATTAAGCCGCGTAAGTCCACTTCCATGCCGGGAGATTTTCTTGAGTCGAAATTCGCGGGTCGAATGTCGGACTTTGGACTTTCGACTTTCGACTCAACCTCCGCGCCCGATTTTTTTCTGAGATCCGATATTCTCGCGCGGACGCGCAAAGTTCCAATTTGAATTTCCGCGTCCGACTCGCCCAATGCGGTGACAACGCCCTCAGCGTTCAACGTGGAAACGACAACGCGCTCGCCAAGACGCAGCGACGACGGATGACCAATGACAGAGGACTGACTTTCAACCTGCGACCTTTGACGTTCGACGGGTCTTTCCACCTTCTCTTCCATCTTCTCCATTTTCTGCTCGATGGCTTTGATGGCTTGCAAAGGTTGACTGGCTTTCTTCATTTGAGATTTCAACGAATCAATGTTGCGCTTCAACACCGCCACTTCCAACTCGCCTTCGGCGCGGGCTTTGGCTAAAACGTCGCGACGCTCGTCTTCCATTTTTTCAAGACGCTTTTCGAGTTCGCGCGTTTGCGCTTCGAGTTTAGCGCGCGATTTTTCCAACTTCTCGCGCTCGCGCGATGTGCGATTGCGTTCCTTGCGAATGTCGTCCAATAATTTATCGGCGCGCAAATCCAGCGGATTAATTTCCGCTTTGGCTGAATCAATAATGGATTGCGGCAATCCCAATTTTTGCGCGATGAGCAACGCGTTGGAACGTCCTGGAAGTCCGAGAGTCAATTTGTAAGTGGGGCGCAGAGTCTTAACGTCAAATTCCAAAGAAGCGTTGAGGACGCCTTCCGTGCCGTGCGCGAAAGTTTTGAGTTCGGGATAATGCGTGGCGACGAGAGTCATCGCGCCCACATCCAGCAAGTGACTTAATATCGCGCGCGCAATTGCCGCGCCTTCTTGCGGGTCTGTGCCTGAACCGAGTTCGTCAAAAATCACCAGCGAGCGCTGATCAATTTTTTTGAGGATGCGAATAATATTTGTGATGTGACCGCTAAACGTGGACAACGATTGCTCGATGGATTGCTCGTCGCCAATATCCGCATAAACGGAATGAAAGCACGGCAGTTCCGATCCGCTTTGCGCGGGAATGTGCAATCCGCTTTGCGCCATGACCGCAAGCAAGCCGACCGTTTTCAGCGAGACAGTTTTTCCGCCGGTGTTCGGTCCCGTAATCACAATGGCGCGTGTGCCTTCGCGCGGATCAACGTCAATGGGGACGACGGTTTCGGGGTCAATCAACGGATGGCGGGCGTGGAGGAGATTTAAGTCAAAGGTCAAAGGTCGCAGGTCGTTTGACCTTTGACTTTTGACTTTCGACAGGTCTTGTAGTTTCGGCTCATTCGCGCGAATCTCATCCGCGTATTTTGCTTTGGCAAAAGTTAAATCTAACGCGGCGAGATTCTCAACGCCGTATTTTAATTCTGCGGAATGTTCGCCAACTTGCGCTGAAACTTCGGCGAGGATTCTGCGCTCTTCGTCGCGCTCGGCAAGTTGCAATTCGCGGATTTCGTTATTCGCTTCGACGACGGGCAGCGGCTCAACGAATAAAGTCGCGCCGCTGGATGATTGATCGTGAATGATGGATTTTATTTTGCCTTTGAATTCTGCGCGCAAAGGAATTACATAACGCCCATCGCGTTGAGTCACAATCGGCTCTTGCAGCATAGCAACAGTTTTAGAATCCGTGACGTATTTACGCAGTTTGGTCGTCAGGCGATCTTGCGCGATTCGCAGATTGCGACGAAGCGCGCCAAGTTTTAGCGAAGCGGAATCCAACACTTCGCCGCGCTCCGAAAGAATGCGCGAGATTGCTTCCACGAGTCCGTATGTGTCGGGCAAGCCCAATACAATCTGCGACAGGCGCGGATATTCTTCCGCTTTTCTTTCAAATGTTTTTTTAATATCGCGGCATGAGATCAGCGTGGATTTAATATCCAGCAGCGCTTGCGCGTCAAGGACTCCGCCGCGCGCGGCAAGGTCGGCGGATTTGCGAATATCATGCGCGCCGCCGATGCTGGCGCTTTGAATGGCGATGAGTTTCCGCGCTTCGGTAGTTTCCGCGATGCGCGCAACCGCGAGATCGTAAGCGGATGTAGGTTCAAGCGCGCGCGCAAGTTCCGCTGAAGCGGAGAAGTCGCAACAAGCCGCGAGACGTTCCAGCACTTTTGGGTATTCGAGTACGTTGAGAGTCTTGCTATCCATAATGTGTGGATTATAAACCACAGGCGGATTGGGTATAAAATGTAGCGCGGGATTCGTCTCGCACTACATTGCAAAGGAGAACTCATGAGATTAAAAGATAAAGTCGCTATCATCACCGGCGCAACGAGCGGAATTGGCAAAGCGACGGCGCTGTTGTTTGCGGAAGAAGGCGCGTCGCTGGTGATTACGGGCAGAAGAATCGAGTTAGGAAAAAAAGTCGAGACGGAATGCAACTCGAAGGGAGTCCGCTGCGTATTCGTGGAGGCGGATCAAACTCGCGCAGAGGACGCTCGACGAGTCGTTGAAGTCGCGTTGCGGGAATTTGGTCGCATTGATATTTTGTTTAATAACGCGGGCATGGTCACCAGCGGAACCGCCGACTCAACTTCCGAAGAAGTTTGGAATGATACGTTAAACATCAACGTCACGGCGGTGTGGCGCATGTGTAAGTTGGTGATTCCGCAAATGAAAAAACAAGGCAAAGGCGCAATCGTCAACAACGCTTCGGATTGGGCGCTGGTGGCGGGCAAGAACGCCTTCCCATATATTATGAGCAAGGGCGCGGTGGGCATGATGACAAAATCCATGGCGATTGATTACGCCCGCGAGGGAATTCGCGTGAATGCGGTTTGCCCGGGCGATACGTTTGTGGATCGCTGGATCGAAAAGGGATATTTTGAAGGCTCTGATCCCGTGACGGTTGAAGAAGCGATGAAGGAATCAAGCGAATATATTCCGATGGGAAGATTTGGCAAGCCCGAAGAAATTGCCAACGCAGTTTTATTTTTGGCTTCAGACGAAGCGAGCTTCGTGACGGGTCATCTGCTTTTGGCGGACGGCGGCAACACCGCGCAATGATTAACCCTCGCCCTGCCCTCTCCCAAAGGGAGAGGGATGTCAATAAATATTGCAGGAGTTTTTTTGATGAAACATAAATGGATTAACGGCATGGTCGCATGTTTGTTGATGACAAGTATGCTTGCTTCGTGCAACGCGAACGCGGCAAAGGCGCAGCCCAATATCATTCTCATCCTCGCCGACGATATGGATATGACGCTAACGCCTTATGTGAAAAATGCAAATCATTTAATTGGCGAGCAAGGCGCAACGTTGACAAATTATTTTGTAACCTCATCGCTTTGCTGCCCGTCGCGCGCTTCTATGATTAGCGGAGAATATCCGCATAACACAACGGTTTTAGAAAACACGCCGGGCTTTCGCGGATTTTTCAAACAAGGAAAAGAAGCGGATACGCTCGCCGTTTGGTTAAAGAACGCGGGATATAAAACGTCGCTGCTTGGCAAATATTTGAATCTATATCCCATCGACGCGGGCAGAAATTACATTCCGCCGGGCTGGACGGATTGGCACGCTTTCCTTTATCAAAAAGGCGATTCGGATTTCTATTACAACTACAACATGAACGAGAACGGCAAGTTCGTTCAATATGGAAACTCGCCGCAAGATTACAGTACCGATGTGATTAAGCAAAAAGCGCTGGAGTTCATCAACGCAAACGCGGCGGACAAATCGCCTTTCTTTATGCTGGTCTCGGTGTACGGTCCGCATGGTCCCGACGAACCCGCGCCGCGTCACGCCGCGCTGTTTTCAGATTTACAGTATCCGCAAAAGCCGTCCTTCAACGAAGCGGACGTAAGCGATAAGCCGCAAATTATTCAAGATCTGATAAAAAGTTCAAGCGGCGATAATTTTGACGTAGGCGACGCGAACACGCTTTTTATCAAACGCGCGCGCGCGCTTCAATCTGTGGACGAGACGGTTAAGGATATTGTTCAAACGCTTGAGAAAAATGGGCAACTGGATAACACCTATATTATTTTCACGTCCGATAACGGCTTCCGCGAAGGCGAACATCGCGTGCCTTCGGGCAAGGGAATGCCTTATGAGGAAGATATTCATGTGCCGTTTATGATTCGCGGACCGGGGATTCAGCCCAATTCGCAAGTGACGCAAATCGCCGCGAATATAGATATCGCGCCGACGGTAGCAGAAATTGCGGGCGCGACGCCGTCGCAAAACGTGGATGGGCGTTCGATCTTGCCGCTGCTCAAAAACGCATCCGCGCCAAACTGGCGCAAAGGCTTGCTGATTGAATTGGGCTATATAGACGCGCCCAAGACTTCAAACATCGCGCTGACAAAAACAGAAGACCTAACGCCTGAATATCCCGATACGATTTACGATGACTACTTCATCAGGGCTTTGGGCGGCGCGTTTCGCGGCATCCGCACCGATCAATATATATATATCGAATACGATAACGGCGAAGCGGAGTATTACGATTTAATCAACGACCCTTATGAATTAAATAATATCGCCGCGACTCTCGCCCCCGAAAGGATCGCGCAATTACACGCGTGGCTCGCAGATTTGAAAACTTGCGCGGCTGAAAATTGTCGAAAGATCGAAGAGAACGCGGTGAAATAATTCGCCCTCATCGTGAGAGAATGGAATCAACAAAGGAGCAAACATGATCGTCGCATCAGATTTAATGGGAACGCTGACAACGGGTTCGCCGTTTTTAGGGCTAGTGGATTGGGTCAAACATAACCAGAGCAAACTCCGCGCGAATTTTTATACGGCTTCCATCATGCCTTCGTATTTGCTTGCGAAGAATGGAATCATTGACTGGCAGGCGTGGGGGCAAAAATTGATGATAGACAGTCTGTCTTATATTAAGGACGCGGATGCGGAAAAGTTAAGTCATGCCGCAGAATGGGTGGTGGAACATAACTTGTGGAAGAATCGCCGCGAAGACGTAGTGGCGCGGCTGATCCAACACCGCGCAGACGGCGCGAAGGTTTACATCGCCAGCAGCGTGGTCGAGCCGTTCATTGAGCCGTTCGCAAAACGCATCGGCGCGGAATCTATCGGCACACCCGTAGAAATTGTCAACGGGCGCGTGAGAATGATCGGCGAGTTGATGGCAAATGAAAAGAAGATCGAACAAGTGTTGAGCCGCCTCGCCGTCGACCGCGTGGACGTGGCTTATGGCGATACGATTCTGGACGTCCCCTTGCTTGAACATGCCGAACGCCCTGTGGCGGTTTACCCCGACGCGAAGTTGAAATCCATCGCGTTAGAGCGCGGCTGGGAAATTATCGGCGATACGCCAAAGATTGGGTAAGCTGCGCGTCGGAGATTTTCATTCATCCCCAAAAGAAATGCCAATGTTGCGCGCGGTGATCACAGCGTCGTCGGTAAGTTTGACGCGCTTCACAATGCCGATTGATTCTTCGAGCGGAATGTCGGTGATCGTTCCGCTTTGCAAAGCGACCATGCGATCAAATCCGCCGCGCGCGGCAAGACGAACCGCTGCGGCGCCATAGCGTGTGGCGAGCGTACGATCAAACGAGGTGGGCGTTCCGCCGCGTTGTAAATGTCCCAGAACCGTGACGCGCGATTCGAATCCTTGCTTCTCGATATATTCCGCAAC
Source organism: bacterium (assembly GCA_036170295.1). Classification (GTDB taxonomy): domain Bacteria; phylum Chloroflexota; class Anaerolineae; order Anaerolineales; family Villigracilaceae; genus Villigracilis. Next base: position 27,401 of record JAVHOY010000225.1, on the reverse strand, counting down.
CGCTTGACCAATTCCGCCAAGACGCGGCACATAAATTTCATCGCCTTTGCGCGAAAAGATTTGCGCGCCGCCTGCGGGTTTTGCGCCTTCAGATACCGCGATAATGCTGAACAGGCTGCCAGCGTTGGCGCGTTCGCGGATTTTTGCGATGATGTTTTCAAACTTGAATGGAATTTCGGGAATCAGAATCACATCCGCGCCGCCAGAGATGCCCGCTTGCAGTGCGATGAAGCCCGCGTCGCGCCCCATGAGTTCAAGCACCATTGCGCGGTGATGCGACTCGGCGGTAGTGTGCAGCCGATCCAGCGCTTCAGTGGCGATGTTGAGCGCGGTGTCAAAGCCGAATGTAATTTCCGTGCCGCCGATGTCGTTGTCAATGGTTTTAGGGACGCCGATGACGCGCGCGCCTTTCTGCGCGAGTTCGTGCGCGATGCGTAACGTGCCGTCGCCGCCGAGCACCAGCAGCGCGTCGAGTTCTAATTTTATAATTCCTTTTACGATTTCATCAGAAACGTCAATCGTGATTTCTTCGCCGTCGCGGATGATCTTGCGCGCATACGGATTGCCGCGATTCGCCGCGCCGAGAATCGTTCCGCCGCGCGGCAAAATTCCGCGCACTTCCGCCATTCCCAAGGGGACGATTCCATTAGGGTCGAGAAAGCCGTCGTATCCATTTTTGATTCCAAATACCTGACAACCATAAACATTGATCGCGGTTTTGACCGCCGCGCGGATGACCGCATTTAACCCCGGCGCGTCTCCGCCGCCTGTGAGAATGCCAATTTTTTTCATGGGTGATTTTCCTTTGTATAAGTAAACGGGTAAATACATAAACAAGTATACATGTCTACCTGCCTATGTGTCTACTTGTTTACTGCGCCTTTCTTGCAATTCACCCTCATCCCTCATATAATGTGAACGATGAAAACAAATCAAACATCGCGTTTTGAATCAATTATGAAATGGCTTGTTCCCATTGCGGCAACGCTCGCCTTTGCGGCATGGATGTATATTGCGCCCGAAGGCGCGCTTGGAAAATTGGACGCGGTCGGTTACGCGGTCTGTCACCGCATTGATGCGCGTTCGTTCCACATCGGAGGTCGGCAACTTCCGCTGTGCGCGCGTTGCACCGGAGAATTTTTTGCGGCGGGCGTTGGACTCATCCTTCAAGTTTTTATCGGCGGAAAGAAAAACAAATTTCCTTCGCGCGGAATCATCGCTGTTCTGATTTTATTTTTTCTCGCCTTCGGCATTGACGGCAGCAACTCGTATCTTTATTTGCTCAAACAAACTTCGCCGGGAAAATTAGATTGGATTCCAAATTTATATATTCCCAACAGCGTCTTGCGACTCTTCACCGGCAGCGGTATGGGGATTGCGCTTGCGGCGATTTTATATCCCGTGATTAATCAAACGCTGTGGCGTAAACAAGACGACCGTCCCGCGTTGGAATGGAAATCGTTTGGCGCTCTCGTCGCGCTGATCGGGGTCGCGGATTTGCTCGTTCTGACCGACAGTTCCATCGTATTGTATCCCGTCGCGTATGTCAGTTCGCTTGGCGTGTTATCGTTGCTGATGATCGTCTTCGCCATGCTATGGGTGATGATTATGCGGCAAGATAATTCGTTTGAAAATCCGCGCCAACTTTGGATGCCGTTTCTCGCGGGCTTGACGCTGGCGCTGTTAATGATTCTTAGCATTGATTTGTTCCGCTTAAATCTCACCGGCACATGGGGCGGGTTTCCGGGAATTACAGGGTAAAGGTAGACCCTAAAGGTTTCTTTTGTAAAACGTAATCAGTCATTAACTCAGAAAACCTTTAGGGTCTTTCTGATTGAAGGAGTAAAAATGGAAATGTTGCTCGGCGTATTTTCAGCCTTTGGGCTTTCAGCCAGCGCGGGATTGAACGCCTACATTCCCTTGCTGGTCGTCGGCGTGATCGCGCATTACTTTCCCAACA
>JAVHOY010000225.1:12972-25341 GCA_036170295.1 bacterium | reverse complement strand
AACGCCTACATTCCCTTGCTGGTCGTCGGCGTGATCGCGCATTACTTTCCCAACACGCTCAAACTCAACCAACCTTGGGATTTGATCGCCAATCCGTATATTTTGATTCTGCTTGGCGTGCTAGTTATTATCGAAATGCTTGCCGATAAAATTCCTGTGGTCAATCACATCAACGACTTAATTCAAACCTTTATTCGTCCGGCGGCGGGAGCGGTGGCATTTGCGGCAAGCGCAAAAGTCATCACGGATGTTCATCCACTCATCGCATTGGCGTGCGGATTGCTGGTCGCAGGCGGCGTACATATCGTCAAATCGGCGGCGGTGCGCCCTGTAGTTACAGCCACAACCGGCGGCGCGGGCAACATCCCCGTATCCATCGCGGAAGATGTCGCGGCGATGGGCGTATCTATTCTTTCCGTCATCCTGCCAATTTTCATGGCGATTTTGCTCATCACATTTATCGTGCTTTTGGCGTTGTGGTTCGCGCGCCGCAAAGCGCAAACTGCCTGATATAATCAGGCAAACAATTTTCAAGGAGAAGAGATTATGAATGAAACGCCCGTGACTCCAGAAGTTTTACCCGAAGCGCCTAAAAAAAATAACTTGCCCATCATTATCGGCGCCGTTGTCGTCGTGTTGCTATGTTGTTGTTTAGTCTTTCTTCTCGGAGGCTGGTTCTTTGGCGACCAACTTATAAAATCGCTTGGCTTCTAAAATATCCTGCAAAAAATCCTCCGCGTTGAACGGAGGATTTTTTTATCTCGAACGCTCAATTAAATTTATATCGAAATTAACCGCGCAGACGTTTGCGCGAGCGCGCCTTGCATAGACCACGCTCCCGTCCAGGTAACGGCAACCGATAAAAGTTTTCCGCGCAGGTCTTCGTCCGACTCGACAAAAACAAGCTTATTCGTGGGGGTGCGTCCGCGCCAACGATCTTTTACTTTATCTTCAAATAAAACTTCGACGGTTTCGCCGAGATATTTTTTATTGATCTCGCCGAGAATTTGTTCCTGCAAATCGTCGAGGATGTGCAGACGGCGCAGTTTATCTTCTTCGGGAACGTTATCGTCCATGCGGCGCGTGGCAACGGTGCCTTCTCGAAGGGAGTAACGCGCCAAGTGCGCCACGTCCAATTTGAGGTCGGCGAGGACGCGGTACGTTTCCATAAATTGCGCTTCAGTTTCGTCGGGAAATCCGACGATGATATCGGTTGCGATGGAACAATTTGGAATTCGCGCGCGGATCTTCGCAACGAGGTCGCGATAATTTTGTTGAGTGTATCCGCGCTTCATGTTGACCAACACTTGATCGTCGCCCGCTTGAATGGGCAATTCGATGTGCGGCATCACACGCGGAAGTTCCGCGATGGCGTCAATCAAATCGTCGCCAAAATAATTGGGATGCGAGGTCAAAAATCGAATCCGCTCAATCCCTTCCACGTCATGGATGAGGCGCAGCAGCGCGGCAAGATTCGGACCGTCGGGAATATCCTTGCCGTAGCGATCCACAATTTGACCGAGCAGCGTAACTTCCTTCACGCCTTGCTTCGCCAGCGAGCGGACTTCGCCGATAATATCGCCGACGGGGCGCGAACGCTCAATGCCGCGTTGATAGGGGATGATGCAAAACGCGCAGGCGTGCGAACAGCCGTACACAATCGGCACATGCGCGCTGATGAGTTTGCCGCGTTCATGGATCGGCAAAATCAATTCTTCATCCATCGTCAAAAAGCGGCGCGCGGTTTCCGCGTTTTCAAGCGAACGCACTTCGCCTTGCGTCAACAGCGAAATCAGCGGACCGGGATCGGACGGCGGAGAGAAAACGTCTACGAAGGGAAGTTTCTCGCGCAGTTTTTCCGCGCCGCGCACGCCGACCATACAGCCCATCAAGTTGATCACGAGGTTTGGATTTTTTTTCTTCAACGGAGCCAGCGACGTGACTCGTCCATAAGCCTTATCTTCCGCCGACTGGCGCACAACGCAAGTGTTCAAAACAATCACGTCCGCTTCTTCGATAGTTTCGGTAAGAGTGTAGCCAAGATGCTCCAATGAAGAACCGACTCGCTGCGAGTCGGCGACGTTCATTTGACATCCTTCAGTCCAAATATGATATTTCATGAATCTCCTAAAGCGTTTAGCTCGCGTGTATTCGCGCTGTGCGCCGACGGATTATAAGTCCAAGTCGCGCCTTAATAAATCTTCAATGGTTTCGCGCCGAACAATAACTTTTGCTTTGCCCGCTTCCAGCCACAACACGGCGGGTTTGCGCGAGCCGTTGTAATTGGAAGACATGCTCAAATGGTACGCGCCCGACGCGGGGATGGCGAGCAGATCGTCAATGTGAATTTCGGGCATGGGCAAGTCTTCGACGACGACGTCGCCCGATTCGCAATAGGGACCTGCGATGGAAATCGGCGCGACGTTTTCTCCCATCGGGTTTGACAGCGCCAGGCAAGAATATCTTGCCCCATACATCGCATAGCGCGGATTGTCCGTCATGCCGCCGTCGGTCAGCGCCCAAATCTTATCTCCGCGCCGTTTGATCGCGCCCACTTTGTAGATGGCAACGCCCGCGCGCGCGACGAGACTGCGTCCGGGTTCAAGATGCAAATGAGGAAGAGACAGTCCGCGCGATTGACACCCCGCGATCACATGCTCTGCGATCACGCGCGCATATTCATTGATCTCTGGCTGCGGAAGTTCGTCTTCATGATACGCCACGCCCCAGCCGCCGCCGGGACTGAAATGCCATTCGTTCTTAAAGCCGATCTCTTTGGCAAGGTCGAGTCCCATTTCAATCGCCGCTTTCAACGGAGAAGCGTCGCGAAAATTTGAGCCTTGATGAAAATGGATTCCAGTCAGAGGCAGTTGATGTTTTTTGCAGAACGCGGCGGCTTGCAAAATTTCATCTTGCGTCATGCCAAATTTGCTGTCGCGCTGACCCGTTTGCGTGTGGGCGTGATGCGTGGTTACCGCAATGCCGGGAAGAAGTCGCAGCCAGATAGACGTAATTGGTAAATAGTAATTGGTAATTCTTTGGAGTTCGGCGAGGTTGTCAACGACAATGGTGTTGGCATACTTTAACGCGGAAGTTAAATCGGCGGCGGATTTGTTTACGCCGTGAACCAAAATCTTTTCGCGCGGAACATTTCCCGCTTTTGCAATGGCGATCTCGCCCGCGCCTGTGCAATCAATCCATAAATCATTTTGCTGAGTCCATTGCGCGATGGCTTTGCATAAAAACGCTTTGCCCGCGTAAGTAATGGAAGCGGGCGCGGGATAAAATTTTTTCAGCGCGGATTGATACGCGCCGACGGCGGCGTCCATCGTGGCGCGGTCGTAAAGATACAACGGCGTGCCGTATTTTTTTGCCAGAGACGCAAGATCATGCTCGGCGACAAATAATTTATTGGATTTGATTTTTGTGGAAATAGGAAAGAGTTGCAGTCGGCTCATTGATCTATCTCGCGCGCGACGACGAAGCGGTTTTTGCCGCGTCGTTTGGCGATCAGCTCGGCGTGGTCGGCTGCGAGCAGAAGCGTTTCGTAGATATCGCCGTCTTCGGGGAAGGTGGCGACGCCGACGCTTAAAGTATATCCCGCCGCCGACTCGCGCGCGGCAGGTTGGGGCGCGCTTTTTTGCGCCTCTGCGACGAGTCTTTTCGCAAATTGCAGCGCGCCATGACATTCCGTGCCGGGCAAGATGACCGCGAATTCGTCGCCTCCATAGCGCGCAGCGACGTCGTACCTTCTCAAATTTTTGCGGACAAGATCGGCGGTTGCCTTAAGGCGCACATCGCCGGCGGGATGTCCCCATGCGTCATTGTAGACCTTAAATGAATCGAGGTCGAAAATGATGAGCGAAAGCGGGACGTTTGTTCGCGTTGCGCGTTCAATTTCTGTTCGCAGAGTCGCCTCAAAGGCGTGACGGTTATACAGCCCGGTCACAGCGTCTGTCATGGCGATAACTTTTAGTTGCGCGTGCAGACGAGCGTTATCCACAGCCAGCGCAATGGGACCCGCAAGCATGTTAAGCATGTCCGCGTCTTGTTGCGTGAGCGGGGAATTAATTTTTCCTTCCACATTGAGAACGCCCAAGACCTCGCCTTCTTTCAACAAGGGAACGCAAATTTCGCTGACAATGTCGTCGGAAAATTTCAAAAAGGAAGGTTCTTTGGCGACGTCTTCAATGAATTGTATTTTTTTTGCTCCTACGGTTTTTCCGCAGACTCCCTGACTGACGTTAAATTTTGGGGGGATTTGCTTTTCGTCATAGCCAATCTGCGCGCTTAAATACAAATCATCGTCTTTCAATAAGTAAATGCTGATATAGGTGTAGATAAACGCAAGATTAAGCGCTTTTACCACAGAGGCGCATATCTTTTCCAAGTCTAGCGAAGACGAAACGACTTGCGAAACAGCTTGCACCGCCGACATGACTTGTAAATGTTCTCGCGTTCTCGCGTATAACCTTGCCCGCTCTATGGCAGACGAGACTTGATGCGTCAGCGTTTCCATAGCTTGCACGTCGTCGCCGCTGAAAGCGCTTGGCTTTAGGCTTTCGATGTATAAAACGCCCAGTAAAACTTTTTCATTGAAGAGCGGAACGCCTAACGCCGAGCCATAATGTTCGGCATTGGAAAAATAATACGGGTCTTTGGCGACTTCGTTTGCGATGTAGGTCTTTCGTATTTCCGCAGCGTGACCGATTACGCCTACGCCCATTTTCTGCGCGAACGGCGGCTTATATCCAAAATCATGCGTGCCGGCGATGGCGGCGGTTTCAAGTTGATTGTCTTTGGTCAGCAGGCAGATCGCGGCTTCGGCATATCCAAAGTGATTGACAATGGCGTCCGCCGCGTATTGCAGAATTTCTTTTTCCGCGAGGCTGTCTGAAATTTTTCTGCCCAGTTGTTCCAGCAGTCTCATCTGCGTAGAGTGGCGAAACTCGGTTTCAAGCAATTTCTGTTCCTGAGTAATATCATGAAAAACAATGACGCGCCCAAGCAGAACGCCGTCGCTCTTGCGTAAGCGCGTGATGGTTAAGTCGTACGAGCGGCGCCGTCCGTTAAGTTCCGCGTTGAATTTCGCTCTGCCGCCGGTCAGTTCCCAGCGGTCTTTGAACAAATCGGTCTTTGGAAGAATATCAAAAACTAAAGAGCCGACAGCTTGCGCGTCCAAATTAAATTCTTTTTTTGCGGCGAGATTGAGATTTGTGACGCGGTCCTGCTCGTCTGTGACGACCACTGCGTCGCGCAAATTCTCGATGATAATAGGCGCGGCGATTGGGTAGAGGTTGAATATGCCGAAGCGGAAGAATCCAACGGCAAGCAACGGCGCAGACAGCGCAAAAGAAAGCGGGGTTGGGTCTATGTTGGCGGGAAATATACCCGTCAAAAAGATTGCATTTGCCGTCGCCGTCGTCAACGCCGCCAATAACATAACGCTGGTCTGCCAGCGAAAAGATTTTGGCGAGCGGACATGAACGATTAGATAAATTAAAAATCCAAGCGCAATAAAGACATACGAGATAATCGTATAAACCCAGAAGCCAATTCCATAGGTAACTTGCAGAGGACCAAAGGAGTTGGGCATATTAATCGTTTGCCAGATAAGACGATGGAATTCATTCGTCGCCCCCAGTAAAAATGCGATTGCGCCCGGAATAAGCAACAGGACGCTGCGCCCATATTGTTCCCACCATACGCCAAATTTTGTATATCTTAAGGCGAACGCCAGCCAGAATGGCGCCGACATCGTCATGCCAAAGTGTAAAATTTTTCTCGCTATTATTTTTTGGGAAAGGTCGGGCAAAACGATCTCAAGCAAATAAAAAAACGCCCAAATCGCCATCGCGAGCATTAAGAACCCAAAGGTGCGCGAGCCGGGTCTTTGATTTTCAAAAAAAGAGCGGTAAGCGACGCCGATTGTAATTAACGCAAGAAGCCCAAGACAAAAAACATAAATATTTAGACTGACCATTGTGCAAGAAAAATTTCCCTCGCACAGTATAGCATTTATTCATCGAAAAACAGTCTCCACCAAACTTCCCAATTTTGTAAGGGCGTGGGGACTGCCGCGGGAGTAGCGACGGTTACAGGCTCGCTGCCGGGTTGTCCAATTGGGATCACGGGTTGATCGCCCTCTTTGATGTAATGCCCCTCTGCGCGCGCCCATTCTTCCACTGCCGCATTCGATCCCGCGTAGGCGACCTGAGTCTGCAACGCAAGTTGAGTCTGCGCCGCTTGCGTCGCTTGCGCGCGCGTCTCGTCGCGTTGGTTGTTCAAGCGATTTAATTCCTCAAGGCGCGTATTGAACTCGACGATCAATAAGAATAAAACAAAAGCGCCCGCGAAGATTGCAATTCGGCGAAAGTTGATTTGAAGATTAGGCATGGCTTTATCTTAATCCCATTTTCTTGCGTTGACAATATTTTTAAGAGACGACTCAATGAACCTCAACAAAAAAAATCGCCGCGTCTGAAAATCAGATGCGGCGATGGACGGCATAGTTAGTAAAACTTATCTTGTCGGCGCGACGCGCAATCTGCGCGCAAACAAAATGACGATGATAAACGCGAGCGCCGCCACAACTAAACCGGGCAAGCCGTATTCATCCGCAATGCCGCCCTTCGCTAAAGAAGACGGCGTTTGACTTGGAATAGCGACAACCGTTTGTTGCGCGACGGCGGCTTGAGTGAGCGCGGCGGCAACGGTTGAAGTCGCCGCAGCCTGTGTGCCTGCTCCGCCGCTTAATGCGGCGGCAAGCGTCGGGTCAACGGTGTTGGTGGGAGAGGGAAAACTAACTGGCGGCGTTGACGTCGGCGGGAGCGTGGCGGTCGGTTGAATCCGCGCCTCGGCAGTGGAAGTCAGCGAGTTGCCGATAAAACTTTGCGCCGCCATCGCGGTTTGAGTCGCAAGCGCGGCTTGAGCCTGTTGAGCGGTATTTGCGCTTTTGGAGCCGAACAAATACACGCCGCCCAAACACGCCACCGAAATCAGAATCAACCCGCCTAAGATTCCCACGGCGATCATAAACGTGCGATTATTATTTGATTCCTCAGGGAGGTCTTCCCCATCGGTAGGCATCTCGTAATTGTTTTCATCAAAAGCCATGAAACACACTCCTGTTTATTTTTTCAAGCGTTCGCGCTATTATCCCACAACTTCAAGGTTTACGAGAGGCGCGACAACGCTTTCGCCATTCTCTAGTTTTACCTCGGCGGCGGGAGCGCGCAATCCGCTGGGCAACGAAGTTAAACCGGGCTTGACCGCAACAATCGAACCGATCATTCCCATTGAGGGCGGACGACGCATCCGCACTTGCAAGCCGGGCGCGAAAGTTTCCGTCGCGTTCAAAGTCGGCGCGTCGGATGAAATCGGTAACGGAATAATGACTTCGGGGCGCGCGCCAGTATAACGGTCATACAATTCCGCGTTCACAGTCACTTCGCGTTTGATATTCGTGCTAAGCAATTTATACGCGACAGAATTCATCGGCATTGGACCAAAGCCGTCAAGCGCCATGATCGGGAAACGCATTTCTCTCGCCATCGGAATCAGCGATGGATAAATACTCGAAAGGATCAATCCGCGCACGGGCAATTCCGCTGCGGCTTTGAGCGTTTCCGCGTCTTTGACCATGCCGCCCAAAATCACCGAGCCGCGCAGACTAACATCCAACCGCGCAGCAGTGAGCGTGCTATCCGCGCCTTCCGCAAGATTGACTAATATGCCCGCGTCAATGCGACCATTGCCCCACACGCCTTGAATCAACGCGCCGGTGGTTTGAATCGCAACGCCGCGATTGGGAATGATATTAATCACCACGCCGGGAATCCCCGCGCGTAATTCAATCTTCGCTTCGCCGACTTCCATCAGGACTTGTCCGCCGCCAACCGCTACGACAATTCCATCGCGCGGAACAACCACCGTGCGCGGAAAAAGTCCCTGACCTACCGCAATCTCTGCGCCCGCCGCGAGGCGGTCATCCACTTTGCAGGCGATAAGTTTATCTGCCACTTTGGGATGCGCGCGTAAAATCCGCGATACATCCAACAACACATGTTCGCGCGCGAAACGCGCTTCGGCGACAATATCGCCCGAGCTGACTTTTTGATTTAAGCGCGCCAGCGTATCGCCTTTGACGGGCAATAAGCGTTCGCGCACAATATTCGCAAAACCGATAATGTGATTCACAGGCGCTTGCATCTTATTCGCCTCCCAGCGTCCATGACCATTTTTTGATGAGCTCGCGTCGGCGCACGCCATCGGCGGGAAGGTTCAGCGGACGTCCGCGCCCGTCGAAGACAACGCCCAACGCGCCGCCGCTGACTGGGAATTTGCTGCCGCGCCCCGCGCCAAAACCAATATCCGCGCCGCGCAACGCTTGAATTTCAAGCGTTCCCGTTTCACCGCTAGGTAATGGCAACGTTTCAAGACTGCCGAATTTCAAATCCGCGCGCGCTTCGGAGCCGTTGGCATAAGTCAACTTTGCGCGCAGGATGGGCGTCCCATAATTTGCATCCACCACCGGCGAGATGACCGTTCCGACGCTTAAGAACGCGCCTGATTCAAGAACTTGCACCGGCAGAATATTATTTTGCGAAGCCGCCGCGCCCAGTAATGGCAACAAGTTATTTTGATCGAGAATGATCGTGGTCACGCCGACAGGTTGCAGAGAATCGAGCAGCAACAACAAAGCCTGTCCCGGATGCGAAGGGTCGCTCAACGCGCCGCCGCCTGCGAGGATCGGTTCAAACAGCGGAGTGAGATTCGGTTTGATGTTCGCGGCTGTACGCGGAAAATCGCGCTTTGCCGATTGCATCGCAAGGAACAACGCCTGACGCGCCGCCGCGTGCGCCATCGCTAAATCTTCTTTTGTCGCGGCAATCGCGGATGGATATAACGACTTTTGATAAAGATAATCGCGCAGCACGCCTACTGAAATATCCAGCGCAGACCAGCGCAAAATATCTTCGAGCGTAGTGTAGTTAAGCAAGCCCGCCAGATTTTCGCCCAGCCCGAATTGCGGATAAATATTTAGCGTGGCTTTATCTTTGAAGCCCGCCGAGATGATTGCGGCAGACGCGCCAATATCCACGCTCAAAATGCCTTTGCTCGAAGCGTAAATTTTTGCGAGGAAGCGCACCATGCGTCCCGTGGCGTAACCCGTCGGCAACACATGCCCGCCCGACCAAACGTTCAACAAATCCACGCCTTGAATTTGACGTTTGCGAATGTCCACAACCATTTGCGCCAGTTCGCTTTGCGCGGGGTCGAGGTCTTCGGTTTCAAGCGAAGGGCGCACGTTAGGACTAAAGCGCAAAACAGCCGCTTGCTTTTCAAGCGTTTCTTTAACTTCGTCTTTTATTTTTTCATTGCCCGCAAACAACATGAACGGACGTTTTTCTTCGGGCGTTAAGAAACTTGCCAGACCAATGGGTTCGAGCAATTTATGAATGGAGCGCGACGCACCGCCGTCCGTTCCGCCTGCGATGACGATGAGATCAGGCTTGGCGCGCAGAATCGCGTCAATTTGTTGCTCAGGTTTGCGCGGATCGCTCATGCTGATCGTTTCGACAATCCGCGCGTAAGTTGATTCCGCCAGGCGGCGCGCGCTTTCAAGCGAAACATCTTTGAGCAAACCGACAATCACCGCGCGGATGGTTGGACCTGCGGATAAAGTAACCACCAGCGCGTCCACGCCCGTGCCGTTGGATTGGCTCGGCGTAATGAGATTGCGTCCGCCGTCTAATAATGTTTTTCCAAGAACCGCTTGCAAATTTTCGATGGCGTTGCGCGCGCCTTCGCTCACGTCTTTGAAGGGCGCTTCCACAGTGGAAGGCGCGCTGCCAGAAGCGATAAAGCGATATTCGCCTTCGACCACGTCAAAGAGAACCGCGCGCGTATTTGCCGCGCCGACGTCTAAAGCAAGCAGAGAGTTACCGTCAACTAATGAGGAAGGCATAATTACAAGAAAGTCCCAATGAAGTTAATCAGCGAATGGATGCGTTCAATGAACGCGGTCAGCGCGGCGGAATATAAACCCGCGAAGATCGCGCCCAGCGTGATGCCGATAAAGATGCGTCCGATCCACGCCATGATTTCGATGAATCCCAAACGGCGCATGGAGCCGTCCGCTTGCGGATGCGCGCCAAAGTGGAAATAAGAAAGCGAGAAGATTACGCCCGCAAGAATGAACGCGCCGTTAAGCGCCGCTTCAAACACGTTGATATTTTGCGCGGCGGCGGCGTTCATATCGAAGGCGTTAATCGTTCCCAGCATTTGCGGAATTAATGTGCCAGCCACTGCGCCCGCGATGGTCACTGCCGCGCCTACGCCAACCAAAAACGCCATCGCGACGCTGCCCAAACCTGCAAGGCGCGGCGAGACTTTCATCAAGATCAATACGGATAAAAGCAAAGGCACGGCTAAAAAGGCTTTATCCATTGCGGAAGTGGAAGCGTCAATCAGCGGATAAATCAGCCGCGCCCAGAGGACTTGCCAAAACGCAATTGCGGCAATGTATCCCGCAGAAACGCCGACAAAAATATAAACGCCAATACGAAAAAGCGGATTGTCGCCAATGACATAACTAAAAATCAACAACGTAAATATAAAACTCAACGCGCCCGTGATCAGATCAAGATAAGGAATGGTCATCTTACTTTGCCTCCCTTGCCGCCGCGCGGTCGCGCGAACCTGCGAACAAATTCCACAGCCCGCCGATCAAAATCAAAGCCGCCGCGATCAACATGCCGATGCTGTAAGCGTCCCAATAAATGCGCGCAGTTCCGGGACGACCGTTGTTATTCTGTTCAAAAATTGCGCCGCCTTGCAAGCCGCCGACCAATCCTGTGATTTGTCCCGAAGCGTAATAGGGTTGAATCATCGGCGCGGATTGCGCGCTGGAGATAACGACGACAGGCATCGCGCCGCGCGCGGAACTTATTTGCTCAAGCCACGCGCGCGCCGAGTCGGCGCTGTCGGTCACTAAAATAAACGCCGCGAAATCTGAAAATGAATTCACGCCTTGCAGTTGAGGGGAATCCCATGCGCGAGAAAAATTCACGTCGTAAGAAATCGCCGCGCGCGGATTTTGAGCGAACGCGCGAATTCCCATTTGACCGCCGGGCAGGTAACCCAAATTCAAATATTGCAATCCGCTATTTTGATGTTCCGCCATGAGCGGCGTAGACATGAAGCGTTCGACGAGAACCGCGCTGTTTTCATTGGTGGCGATAAACGTCAAACGCGGAGCATGTAAAGAAAGTTGATCGAACACTGGCGCGGCGGCGGCTTCCATCTCAGCGACGCGCGCGGGTTCGTAATCAAACGCCACAAGCACAGGGTTGCCCTGCGGAATGGATTGAACCGCTTGCAACGCGCCGTCCACTTCAAGCGGAATGCCGACAGGCAGCGAGAAAATTTGCGTTCCTAAAATTAAAACCGCAAATGTTATTGCGAAAAATATAAAAGCCAACGACCAGCGCAATCCGCGCCAAGCGCGTAAGGTTGAGAATGAAGCGATGGGAACGGGAGAAGTTTCTGCGGCGAGAATTTGCTCCAACAATCCCGCTTGCGATACCTGCTCGTCTGTCGCTTGCAACTTAAGCGAATAGGCTTTGGGTTTGCTGGTCGGCGCATAGTTCGGCGCGGCAGGCAACACGCCCTGCAAACCCGCTAACGCGCCGCGCGCTTCAAGCGGAGTTTCACCGCTCGCTGCAGATGCAATTTGCGCAACACCGTTGTCCACTGGACGCATAGATTGAACCCACGAAGGCAACTGACTGACTTCGAGTTCGTTTTCCGCGGAAGTTGTTTCGGGCGCGGAACTCGGCGCGGGAGTCTCGATAGAGTTGGAAAGCCAATCGGGCATATCCGTGAAGAGCGCGTCGGCGGAAGATTCAGATTCAAATGCGGGTGGCGTTTCAACTTGCGCTGATTTTGCAGGATCAAGAGACTTGAATGTATTTAACCAATCGGGGTTTTCAACAGATTCGGCGGGCGCGGGTTGCGCGGCGGGCAAGTCGTCAAAAATAGAAGATTGCGGCGCGGCAGATTTCAACCAACTGGGAACATCGCCCAACGAGTCATTTTCTTTTTGCGGTTGAGCGACTGGAGCGGCGGGCGCGGATTCAGCGGACATCCATGAGGGCATATCAACGGCTGGAGTTGGTTCCGCTATTGGCGCGGCTGGAGTCTCGCCAAGTCCCTTCAACCAATCGGGCGTGTCGGCTGACGCAGTCGGCGCGACGTTGCTTGGCGCGCCCAAAGTATTCAGCCAATCAGGCGTTTCTGCGGCGGAAGTATTTTGCGCGTTTGAGTCTGTTGCGTCTAAAGATTTCAACCAATCAGGCGTTTCTG